>JBGTNZ010000143.1:0-6341 GCA_041742805.1 Aestuariivirga sp. | reverse complement strand
CGCCACGAAAACCGACAGCGGATATCCGTGGCGCTCGCTTTTGACGCGGACACCGCCAAGTTGATCGCCAAATCGCGCCACAAGTTCCCGAAGAAACCCCTCATCCGGCAATGACAGGATGCGCTCAGCATCGTGCTTCCGCTCCGTCCAAACCAGCGACGAGCGGTTCCCCGTGAGCGGCAGGATGGCGAAAGGCCCCGATGGCCTGAAATGTTCTTCGGCCCGCCCCTGATGTGGCAAATCATGTTCAACGGTCACCACGATCGCCATCTGATCATAGGTCCAGCCGCGCATGGCGATTCCGGCCGCCTCCCGCGCCGGCGACTTGCGGCCATCGGCGGCGACGATCAAACCAGTGCGATAGTCCGTGCCATCGGCAAGTTCGATATGAGCAAGGCCGGGTCCAAAGCCATAGGATCGGACCGCCGTCCCGGTTGCAAAAGTAATGTGAGGCGCCGCCCGGGCCGCTCGCAGGAGGCATTCATGGAGATGCCGATTCTCCACCATATGGGCTGAAGGCCCCGCCGGCATGTCGCCATCCCCAAAATGCAAAAGCACCGGCCTCGCCTCGGCGTTCGCCGCGTCGGTCACGATGATTTCGGTCATTGCTTGCGCCGAAGGCGCAAGTGCCTCCCACACGCCGAGCGCCTCGAACATTTTGCGCGCCGTTGCCGAAACTGCCGTGGCCCGCCCATCGAAGGCCGATGTGGCAAAGGCTTCTGGATTTTTTGCGTCGATGACGAGCACATCCAGCGGTCGGCGCGCCGCGTTGCCGCCCAGCGCCAGAGCGACCGCCAGCCCATTCAACGCCGCGCCCACGACGATGACGTCGAACTTCCTGGACATTGCTAAGGGCCCTGCTTTTGGCGATTTAACGGCACTTTAACCATGTGCCGCCAGACTGCCGTTAACGATTTATTATTGCCCCGGCAGCCGCTGCCGCCGGCGGCGGAGGCATGATGGCATACAATCCAGCCTACGACACCGACGACAGCGCCATTCCGGCAACCATCCGGCGCTTTCTCAAGAACCGGCTGTTCGAACTCGCGGGTATCTCCATATTCATCTGCCTCATCGCCGTGGGCGTGGCGCTTGCCACCTGGTCTTCTGACGAACTGGACGGCCCCGCGCAAAACTGGCTAGGCTATCCAGGCGGGGTTGCGGCCGATGAGCTGATGCAACTCTTCGGTCTGGGCGTCCTCGCCCTGATTGCCGTTCCCATGGCTTGGGCGGTGAGATTGGTGGGGCATGGTGGCATCCGCCGCCCTGTCCGGTCGATCGTTGCGTGGATTGGCGCTATTTTTTGCGCCAGCGCGGCACTCGCCGCTCTGCCTGCATCCTCGTCCTGGCCCATGGCGGCGGGACTGGGCGGCAATGCCGGCGACGTTCTCCATGGCTTTTTTCTTCTGGTTTTATCTCTCGGCCTGAAAGGCATTCTGCCGAAGCTATTCGCCGCAACTGTCATGGCTGTTCTTGCAGTCTGGCTGGGGCTCCGCGCCGCGGGCTTCGGCCGCTCCGCCGCGACCGAAAATACGAGGTCACTTTTACGGTTTGGGAAGGCGGCGGTGCGAGCCATGCTTGGCATGCTACGAGGCCTCTACGCCAACTGGTGCGAGTTCAGACGGCAACGACGATTGCGCGTTGCGCCAAAGCCCACGGGCGACATTCTGACGCGCCTTGCGCCAGTCCGCGCGGGCCGACGCATCGAGCCTGTACTGTCCCCTCGTCAAACTCCACAGCTGGTGGAAGATACCGAAGAGGAAGACGAGCCGGATTTTTCCAGCGATGCCGATGAGGACCGGGCACCTCCCCGCGTGAAGCGCCCCGACAGGGCCGTCAAGCAAAGCAGGAGGATCCAGAAAACCGACCAGCCCGAAGACTTCGAACTGCCGCCGCTGACGCTGCTGGCGGAACCCAAGCGCCTCGGCAAATCGGCGGAACTGTCCGATGAGGCTCTTGAGCAAAATGCCCGCGCGCTGGAGGGCGTTCTCGACGACTTCGGCGTCAAGGGCCAGATCATCAAGGTAAGGCCGGGGCCGGTTGTCACACTCTACGAACTTGAGCCCGCCCCCGGCATCAAATCATCGCGCGTAATCAGCCTCGCCGATGACATCGCCCGCTCCATGAGCGCCGTTTCCGCCCGCGTCGCGGTGGTGTCCGGGCGCAATGCCATCGGTATCGAACTGCCCAACGCCAGGCGTGAGACCGTTTATCTCCGCGAATTACTGGCCTCCGAGGCTTTCGAGAAAACCGGGCAAAATCTGGCGCTTGCACTGGGCAAGAACATCGGCGGCGAGCCCATCTTCGCCGATCTGGCGCGCATGCCGCATCTTCTGATCGCGGGCACCACGGGTTCCGGCAAATCCGTCGGCATCAACACCATGATCCTGTCCCTCCTCTACCGCCTACCGCCCGATCGCTGCAAGCTGATCATGATCGATCCGAAAATGCTCGAGCTCTCGGTCTACGAGGGCATTCCCCATTTGCTTTCCCCCGTTGTTACCGATCCACGTAAAGCGATCGTGGCATTGAAATGGGCGGTTCGAGAAATGGAAGAGCGTTATCGCAGGATGTCCAAGGTCGGCGTCCGCAACATTGATGGCTACAACGCTCGCATCAAGCAGGCGTTGGCGAAGGGCGAAGCTGTCCAGAGAACGGTGCAGACAGGTTTCGATCCCGCCAGCGGCGAGCCTATCTTCGAGCGCGAAAGCATGGAGCTGTCGACGCTGCCCTATATCGTGGTCATCATCGACGAGATGGCCGATTTGATGATGGTAGCGGGCAAGGATATCGAAGGGGCAGTGCAGCGCCTCGCCCAGATGGCCCGCGCCGCCGGCATCCATGTGATCATGGCGACGCAGCGCCCCTCCGTTGATGTCATCACCGGCACGATCAAAGCAAACTTCCCGACCCGCATCTCCTTCCAGGTCACCTCAAAGATCGACAGCCGCACCATTCTGGGCGAGCAGGGTGCTGAACAACTGCTTGGCCATGGCGACATGCTTTACATGGCGGGCGGCGGCCGCATTTCCCGCCTTCACGGGCCGCTTGTCGGCGAGGATGAAGTCGAGAAGATCGTAAATTACCTCAAATCGCAAGGCTCGCCGGAATATCTGGAAGCCGTCACCGAGGAGCTCGATGACGACTTCGCTGGGCAAGATCCCGGCGCCATGGGCGATAGCGGCGGTTCCGGCGACGAGCTCTACGATCAGGCCGTGGCCGTGGTGCTTCGCGACAAGAAGGTTTCAACCAGTTATGTCCAGCGCCGCCTGCAGGTGGGCTACAACAAGGCGGCGAGCCTCATCGAGCGCATGGAGAAGGAGGGTCTGATTTCCGCCGCCAGCGCCACGGGAAAGCGTGAAATCATGGTTCCGGGCGACAGCGCCAGGGCTTGACGTGCCTCAAATTGGGCTCGATTTCATGCGTATTTCGCCGCATCTTGAAGATCAGGTAAGGGACCTCATGATCAGTTTCATCGCAAAAATCTTTCGGCTGCTGGCGATTGCTGGAAGCTTGGCACTCCTGATGCCGCAATTGGTTCAGGCGGCAAAACCTATGGATGTTAGCGCCGAACAAGCCAAGTCGATTGAGCACATTAACGACTACATCAATGGCTTCAAAAATCTGCAGGGTGAGTTCAGCCAGATAAGCCCCAAAGGCAATTTGTCGCGTGGAATCTTTTTCATCAGCAAGCCCGGCAAGATGCGCTTTGAATACGCTCCCCCTAATCCGTTCCTGATCGTCGCCGACGGTAGGTGGCTCACCATCAAGAATCGCGCCAAGGAAAAGGGCGACCAGTTTCCCCTTTCGGAGACGCCCTTGCGGCTCGTGCTGGGCACCGAGGTCGACCTGTTGCGCGACACCAATATCCTGGCCTTCGAAGAATCGGAGGGCCTCACCACCATAACCCTTGAGGACAAGGAAGGCATATTGGGCGGCCTATTGATCCTGGTCTTCGACCAGAACCAGAAAGCCCTCCAGCAGTGGGTGATCATCGACAGCAAGGGCAGGCGGACGACTGTTTCGCTTGAAAACATCGTGGCCGGCGTGAAACCCGACCCCCAGCTGTTTGTCGTCAAGATCAACCGCAAGGAGAAAGATAACAAGTAGTCTGTCTCCGTTTTTTATTTCCCCATCATGCCCGGACTTGCCTGTTCTCGGGCTAGACCCGAGAAATCCGGGCATCTTTTTCCCGCTGTGAGATGCCTCTAAAAATTGCCACTTGGAACATCAATTCCGTCCGCTTGAGAATTGATCTGGTCTGCCGGTTGCTCCGCGACTGGCAACCCGATGTGCTCTGCCTCCAGGAAACCAAATGTCCGCAAGGCCAATTCCCGTCAGGCCCACTAAAGGCTCTCGGCTACGAACACATCGCCGAGTCCGGCCAGAAAGGTTATCACGGCGTCGCCATCGTCTCGCGCCTCCCCTTCATCGGCACCGACCTCCGTTCCTTTTGCTCGAAAGTCGATTGCCGCCACATCGCCGCGACCATCGACGCGGGAAAGCCTGTGGTGATCCACAATCTCTATGTGCCTTCCGGCGGTGACGAGCCCGATCCCACGATCAATGAAAAGTTTGCTCACAAATTGCAGTTCCTGGGGGAGCTTGAAAGCTGGTTCGCCGCCGGTTCCGTGCCGACCGGCCACGAAGGTATTGTCGTCGGCGATCTTAACGTGGCGCCTCTTGAGCATGACGTGTGGTCTCACAAGGCCCTGCTCAAGGTCGTGAGCCACACGCCGGTTGAAACGGAAGGGCTGTTGCGCGTGCAGCGCGCCGGCGCCTGGGTCGATCTCATGCGCCAGCATGTTCCGCCCGATCAAAAGCTCTACACCTGGTGGAGCTACCGCGCTTTTGATTGGGCCTTGAGCAACCGCGGCCGCCGTCTCGACCATATCTGGTCAACGCCGGGTCTCGCCCCTTCCTGTGACCGGATCGAGGTGGTGCGCGAAGCCCGGGGCTGGCCGCAAACCTCCGACCATGTTCCAGTGATCGCGAGTTTCGCTTTATAGGCTGGAGAAGGATTTCGCGCGGTCGAACAGAACCTGCGCCGATAGCAGATCGGATATCGAGCCATCCAGTTTGCCGCCGAGTGCCCTGAAGACCGTTTTGCCAAATTCGGGGTATTCCTCAGCGACCCGCATGAACAGGCTTCGATTGATTTTGGCGGTGGAGACGGGGACCTTCGCCCGCGCCGTCACGGAGCAGGCACCGCCTCCGATCATTGCGACCTCCCCCACCAAGGCGCCCGGCCCGGCGGAGCCGATGGTCTCTTCCGTCCCGCTTTGCTCGATCAGCAGATCAGCTTCCCCACTCAGAATAAGGAAAGAGGAGGTGGCCGGCTGCCCTTGAATAATAAGAGGTTCCCCCGCCTTGAACTGCTGGCGTTCGGAAGCAAAGGCAATGACCTGCAAATGCACGGGATCGCAATCCGCGAAAATCGGAATGCTCCGCAATGTTTCCGCATCCGCCCTGACGCTCATTTCGCCCCTTGCCCCCCGAGAGACTCATAAAAGTCCGAATGCGTCCCAAGATCAAGGGACCAGCTTGTAACCGCCGCCCTCTGTGACCAGGAGCTCCGCGTGCGAGGGGTCGCGTTCGATTTTCTGGCGAAGCCGGTAAATATGAGTTTCAAGCGTGTGCGTGGTGACCCCGGCATTATAGCCCCACACGTCGTGCAGCAGCACGTCGCGCCCCACGATCTGCTCCCCGGCCCGGAACAGGAACTTGATGATCGCCGTTTCCTTTTCCGTGAGCCTGATCTTCTTGTTGTCGTCGCGAATAAGCATCTTGGCGCTGGGCTTGAATGTATAAGGCCCCACCTTGAAGATCGCGTCTTCACTCTGTTCATGCTGACGGAGATGCGCCCTGATCCTGGCGAGCAGAACCCCGAAGCGGAATGGCTTCGTCACATAATCATTGGCCCCTGAATCAAGCCCAAGAATCGTGTCCGAGTCGGAGCCTTGCGCGGTCAGCATCAGGATCGGCCCTTTATAGCCGTTGCGGCGCATGATCTTGCAGGCTTCGCGCCCATCCATGTCCGGGAGATTGACGTCCAATAGGACAAGGTCGGCGTGATCCGCCTTGACCGCCTTGACCCCCGCCGTGGCATTGGCGACGTCGGTAACGACGAATTCGTCGTGCAACGAAAATTGTTCCCGCAGCGTTTCACGTAATGCGTCGTCATCGTCGACGATCAGGATTTTTTTGGTCGTGGTCATCTTGCCATGCCCGGAATTGCTGTTACGGTCGCTTTTGCCTGTTGCTAACACGTTCCGCAAGACAAGTCGCCGTGAGGAAAATCGTCACAGATATTCACGTTCGCGCGATCAGCATGAGAGCGG
>JBGTNZ010000142.1:0-6525 GCA_041742805.1 Aestuariivirga sp. | reverse complement strand
CTGGGATGTGATTGACATCGAGGCGGCCGCCAAGGCCGCCCACGCGGTGGGCGCCATTCTCGCCGTCGACGCAACGGCTAGCGCCGCCGTCACCACGCGCCCGCTGAAACTTGGCGCCGATATCGTCTTTCATTCGGCCACGAAATATTTGAACGGCCATTCCGATATTCTGGCGGGAGTGTTGGTGACGGGCGAGGTGAACGCACGTTGGAAAGACATCTTCTTCCTGCGCACCGAAAGGGGCTCGCCGCTGGCGCCCTTGGAATGCTGGCTGCTCATGCGCGGCCTTCGCACCCTGTTTGTGCGCTACCGCCAAGCTTCCGCCAATGCGTTGGCGATTGCCCGGCACTTCGAGAAACACCCGAAAGTGGAGCGCTTGCTGTATCCGGGTCTCGCCACCCATCCGGGGCATGCCATCGCTGTCCGCCAGATGACCGATGGTTTCGGCGGCATGCTGTCGATCCTTGTCAAAGGCGGCATCGAGGAAGCCAAGCGCCTGTGCACGAGGCTTCGTGTGGTCGTTCCAGCTACTTCGCTTGGCGGTGTTGAAAGCCTCGCCGAACACCGCAAGTCCGTCGAAGGGCCATCGAGCCCCGTGCCCGATAATCTCGTGCGATTTTCCATTGGCATTGAGCATGTGGACGATTTAATCGCCGATATCAGCCAGGCCTTGGCGGGGATTTAGCGCCTTCCCATATCCGGGCCGGAGGTTCCCATGCTGAACGAAGTTCTGAGCGCTGTTGCCGCGCCGCCTGAAATCCACGATGATACTCCCCTCTATGATGCCTATTCCGCTGCCGTCATGGGCGCAGTCGATAGGGCGGGCCCGGCTGTGGTTCATATCGGCGTGCGGAAAGGCCAGACCCAGGCGGGTGCGGGCTCTGGCCTTGTTGTGGCCTCCGATGGTCTCATCCTCACCAACAGCCACGTCGTATCAGGAGCCACCGCGATCGAAGTGAGCCTGGCCGATGGCCAGAAGGCTTTGGCGCGCCTGATCGGCGAAGATCCCCACAGCGACATTGCGGTATTGCGCACCGATGTTCATCTCAAGGCGCCGTCGCTTTCCTTCATCGACTCGAAGACCATCCGCGTGGGCCAGCTTGCCATCGCCATCGGCAATCCTCTGGGTTTCGAGCAGACGGTAACGGCGGGCGTGGTGAGTGCGGTTGGCCGTTCGCTCCGCGCCACCACCGGCCGCCTCATCGACGACGTGATCCAGACCGATGCCGCGCTTAATCCCGGCAACTCGGGCGGCCCGCTCGTCGATTCGAAAGGCCGCGTCGTCGGCATCAACACCGCCGTCATCCGCGGCGCCCAGGGCATCTGCTTCTCGGTGGCCAGCAACACGGCGCTCTATGTGCTGACCCAGGTGCTTCAACATGGCCGGGTGAGGAGGGCGAGCCTTGGCATTGAAGGTGCGACGACCCATGTTCCCCGCCATGTCGCCCGCTTCGCCGGCGTCGAGCAGCCTTCCGGTGTCCGTGTCATGGCGGTGATCAAAGATGGTCCGGCTGAGGCTTCGGAAGTGAAACCCGGCGATCTTCTCATCGCCCTCGACGGAGAGCCCGTGCAAGGCATCGACGATTTATTGCGCCTGCTCAATCATGATCGCGTCAACCGCCCAGTTCGAGTCACTCTGCTGCGCAAAGGCGAAACGCGCGAACGCTATGTGACGCCGATCGAACGGCGGTAAGCCGGATTATGCCGCGCGCAGGCCTTCCTTCGACACCCAGGCCTCGGTTCTATCGAGCGCGATCTCGACGATGTCGAATAGCTCGTTGATTTCATCGGCGGTGATAATGAGCGGCGGGCAAAAGGCCACGCTATCGCCCATGGCGCGGTTGATGACGCCAAGCTCCTGCAGGAAATTGACGCATGCGCCGCCCACGGCTTTCTTCGGATCAAAGGCGCGTTTGCTTGACTTGTCGGCGACGAGCTCCACGGCGCCGATCAAGCCGACGCCGCGTGCTTCACCGGCGAGCGGGTGCTGCTCCAGCTTCTTAAGGCGGTCGAGAAATACCGGCGCCACTTTCCTCACGTGCTCGACGATTTTCTCGCGCTCGTAAATCTCAATCGTCTTAAGCGCCACGGCGCAGCCCACGGGATGGGCTGTGTATGTGTAGCCATGGCCAAACGTACCGATCTTTTTACTCTCCTCGACCATCGCCCGATAAAGTTCCTCTTCAATGGTGATGGCGCTCAAGGGGAAATAGGCGGACGTGATTGCCTTTGCCATGGAGATGGAATTGGCCTTCATGCCGAAGGTCTGCGTGCCGAACCAGTTGCCGGTGCGGCCGAAACCGCAAATCACCTCATCGGCGATGAAGCGCACATCGTATTTCGCCAGCACCGCGTTGATTTTCTCGAAATAACCGGCGGAAGGAATGACAACGCCGCCAGCCCCCATGACAGGCTCGGCGATGAAGGCGGCGATCGTCTCCGGCCCCTCGCGCTGGATAAGATCGTCGAGATCCTGCGCCATGCGGGCGCTGAATTGTTCCTCCGTTTCTCCCGCTTCGCCACCCCGATAATAATGCGGGCAGGAGGTATGCAGGATGTTGGCGATTGGCAGATCGAAATCCGTATGCACCATGGGAAGGCCGGTAAGCGAGCCTGACGCCACCGTGACGCCGTGGTAGCCGCGCAGGCGCGAAATGATCTTTTTCTTTTTTGGCCGGCCCAGCGCGTTGTTGTAATACCAGGTGAGCTTCACCTGCATGTCGTTGGCTTCCGAGCCCGAAGCGCCGAACAGGATTTTCGAAGCGGGGACGGGCGAGAGTTCCTGGAGTTTCTCGGAAAGCTCGATCACCCCGTCATGGGACTTTCCGGCGAACACCGTTGTAAATGAGAGCTTCCGCGTGGCGGCGGCGGCCGCATCGACGATCTCTCCATTGCCGTAGCCGAGAGAGACGCACCACAGGCCGGCCAGCGCCTCGATGTAGCGCTTGCCCTTGTCGTCATAGAGATAGATGCCGCGTCCTTCATTCAGAATGAGCGGCCCCACCTCGCGGTGCCGCGCCAGATTCGTATAGGGATGCAGTACTGTCTCGATATCGCGGTGCGCCATGTTGGAGAGTTTGTTCATGTGGTTCCTTTTTCCCTTCTCCCCTGTGGGGAGAAGGAGGGGCCACCGCGGAACGCGGTGGGAAGATGAGGGGACTGGACTCTTCAACGTTAAGCCGGGTCCCCTCACCCTCCCATTGCGTTCCGCAATGGGCCCCTCCCTCTCCCCACAGGGGGGAGGTGTGATCAATTCCCCAAAATTGCCGCTTCGAGAATGTCGAGGCCTTCATTGAGGATCATGTCGGAGGCCGTCAGCGGGGTTAGCAGGCGGATCGTGTCGCCATGGACGCCGCAGGACAGGATCAGCAAACCGCGTTCCAGGCATTTGGACAGCAGGGCCTTGGCGCCTGCGGCGTCCGGCTTGTTGCCGCCATGCTCGGTCACCAGCTCGAAGGCGCACATGGCGCCAAGACCACGAATATCGCCGATCGGCATGCCTTTGCGTTTGGCTTTGACTGCATTCATGCGCGCCATGATGGTCTTGCCTTGCTTCTCAGCCTTCGCCAGCAGGCCCTCGGTCTCGAACGCCTCGAACACTCCAAGCGCCGCGGCACAGGCGATGGGGTTGCCCGCATAAGTGCCGCCAATGCCGCCGGGATCCGGCGCATCCATGATCTTGGCGCGACCGACAACGCCGGCCAGCGGGAAGCCGCCGGCGAGTGACTTCGCCACCGCGACCAAGTCCGGTTCAACGCCGAAATGCTCCATGGCGAAGAATTTTCCGGTGCGCCCAAAGCCTGTCTGGATTTCATCGGCGATGAGCACGATGCCATGCTCGTCGCAGAGCTTGCGGAGCCGCACCATGAGCTCCTTTGGCGCTACATAGAAGCCGCCTTCGCCCTGCACCGGCTCGATGATGATGGCGGCGACGCGCGAGGCCTCCACATCGCATTTGAACAGCGCGTCGATGGCCCGCATCGTATCGTCCACCGTAACGCTGAGATGGGCCACCGGAAACGGCACATGCCAGATGCCCGCAGGAAAGGGCCCGAACTTGATCTTGTAGGGATTGACCTTGCCGGTGAGCGCCATGGTGAAATTGGTGCGGCCGTGGAAACTGCCCTGGAAGGCGATGACATCGGAGCGGCCCGTGTAGCAACGCGCGAACTTGACGGCGTTCTCGACCGCCTCGGCCCCCGTGGTGACGCGCGCCGTCTTGTTCGCGCCCGCCATGGGAGCGACAGCGTTGATTTTCTCGCACAGTTCGATGAGCGGCGCATAGGGCATCACCGTGCCGCAGGTGTGGGTGAACTTTTCCAGTTGCTCATAAACCCGCTTCATCACGAGGGGATGGCGATGGCCGGTGTTGACCACCGCGATGCCGCCCCCGAAATCGATATAGCGATTGCCTTCGATATCCCAGATTTCCGAGTTCTCGGCGCGCGCGGCGATCACCGCCGCAGCCATCCCCACGCCGCGCGACACTGCCTTGGCGCGCCGCTCCACCCAATTCTTGTTCATGCCGATAGGGCTTGTGACGGGTGCGTTCATGGGTTTTCTCCTGTCTGGAATTCGTTTGCCTTCTACCCCCGTTGACCCCGGCACGGCAAACGGATTCAATCTTTGTCACGCTGCTTGGTATTTCCCCTCGCGCTTGCGGACCCGGCCCTGTTCCATGAGGTGCTCGATGTGAGCCAGCGCCGAAAGCGAGGCAGCCCCATGAAGCTTCGGGTCCACCTCCGCATAGATGGTCGCGACGATCTCCACGACTGTACCGTCGCCATGGCGGATGCGATTGAAAATCGCCACCTCGCGCATTTGCCGGTGCGCGAGGAGCCCGCGCACCAAGGTTTTCGGATTGCGGCAGGATGGTCCGTGGGCGGGATATTACACCTTATCGTCGCGCTCCAGCAGCAACCGCAGCGAAGCCATATACTGCGCCATGTTTCCGTCAGGCGGCGCGATCACGCTGGTGGCCCATGCCATCACGTGATCGCCGGTGAACAGCGTTCGCTCCTCGCGCAACGCGAAACACAAATGGTTCGACATGTGGCCCGGCGTGAACACGGCTTCGACGGTCCAGCCCCTGCCGGAGAGCGTTTCGCCATGGCCCATGCGCCGGTCCGGGTTGAAGCCATGATCGATGCTGGTATCGAGACGAAGGCCCGCGTCATCGCTTCTGGCAACCGCGCCGTAACCCACGGTGCCGGCGCCCGTTGCCTGTTGGAGGCGGGCCGCCAGCGGCGAGTGATCGGCGTGGCTGTGAGTGACAAGAATATGAGTGACCGTCTCGCCGCGCACGGCGCTGAGCAGGGTGGCGAGATGGCGATCATCCTCCGGACCCGGATCGATAATGGCGACCTCGCCACGTCCCACGATGAAGCTCGACGTTCCGGTAAATGTATAAGGGCTCGGGTTGTCGCAGAGAATCCGGCGCACCAGCGGCGAGACCTGCTCCACGCTGTCTGGAACAGCGTTAAAATCCCGGTCGAATTCAAGTGTGGTCATGGCTGTTGTCACCTGTCGCGCCGCCAACTATAGGAATGGCCCACCGAAGCCAACTACGAATGAGGGGAACTCACATGAATGCAAATCTTCTGGCGAGCCGCATCTGGCCAGCGAGCCAATCGGCAAATCTCACGCGCAACGTGGCGCTCGCGGTGTTGGGCAGCATTTTCGTGGCCCTCGCGGCGCAGATCAGCGTTCCCATGTTCCCGGTGCCGATGACGCTCCAGACCCTGGCGGTCCTGGCCGTGGGCGGCGCCTATGGCGCAAGGCTCGGCGCGGCGACACTGGCACTCTATGCCATCGAAGGCGCGATTGGCCTTCCGGTCTTCGCCAATTTTCAGGCGGGGCTTTTTCTTCCCACCGGTGAAATTCTCCCGACCGGCGGGTACGTCATCGGCTTTATCCTGTCCGCGGGTCTTGTTGGCCATCTTGTCGAGAGGGGCTGGGGCAATAGTTTCGTCAAACTCTTAGGCGCAATGCTGCTCGGCGCGGTGCTGCTCTACGTGCCGGGCCTCATCTGGCTTGCCACCTGGCTCAGCGTGGTGAAGGGCATGGAAGCGGCAATGGCGTTGTCTGCCGCTGTCTCCGGCGGTTTGCTGCCGTTCCTTCCGGGCGACATCGTCAAGGCGGTGCTGGCGGCGCTGGCGTTCCCGGCGGCCTTCTCGCTGCTCGGTTCGAAAACCTGACACAAAGACGGGACTGGTCGGAGTGAGAGGATTCGAACCTCCGACCCCCTGCTCCCGAAGCAGGTGCGCTACCAGGCTGCGCTACACTCCGTCTTGAAATCCGGTGGCGCTTATAGAGGCGCTATTCGCACTATGCAAGTTGAGCTCCGGGAGCTAAATGAGCGGCGGCCGATGGGGCGTAGCCAAGTGGTAAGGCAGTGGATTTTGATTCCACCATTCGGAGGTTCGATCCCTCCCGCCCCAGCCAATACTTCTTGCTCGAACTACCGGTTTTTGCCTGCTCTGGAATAGTGCCGCGAGTTCCGAGGCTTGCGAATGTTACCTGAAT
>JBGTNZ010000141.1:0-4378 GCA_041742805.1 Aestuariivirga sp. | reverse complement strand
ATCGCCGACGCGGGTGTCCGCGACCTGCTTGATCGATGCCGTGAAGAAGCCGATCTCGCCGGGACCCAGAGCGTCCACCATCTCCCGCCGCGGCCGCGACACACCGACCTGATCAAGTTGATAGACGGCATTGGCCGCGACGAGCTTGACCTTCTGCCCCTTCTTCATCACGCCGTCGATGATGCGCACCAGCACCACAACGCCGAGATAGGTGTCGTACCAGCTGTCGACCAGCAGCGCCTTCAGTGGCGCGTTGCGGTCTCCCTTGGGGGCTGGCAGGCGGTGCACGATGGCTTCGAGAACATCCGGCACGCCGAGGCCCGTCTTGGCTGAAATCGGAATGGCGCCAGAGGCATCGATGCCAATCACATCCTCGATCTGCTGGCGGATACGTTCGGGCTCGGCAGCGGGAAGATCGACCTTGTTGAGAACGGGCACGATTTCATGGTGGTTGTTGATGGCCTGATAGACGTTGGCGAGCGTTTGGGCCTCAACGCCCTGGCTCGCATCAACGACAAGAAGCGAGCCCTCGCAAGCCGCCAGCGAACGCGACACTTCATAGGCGAAATCCACGTGGCCCGGCGTGTCGATCAGATTGAGCACGTATTTTTCGCCGTTCCGCGCCGTGTAATCGAGGCGCACGGTGTTGGCCTTGATGGTGATGCCTCGCTCGCGCTCAAGATCCATCGAATCGAGAATCTGGTTGACCATGTCGCGCTCAGCCACCGCGCCGCAGAGCTGAATGAGGCGGTCGGCCAGCGTCGATTTGCCGTGGTCGATGTGAGCGATGATGGAGAAATTGCGGATGTGGGAGGTGTCGATCATGGGTGGCGGTGTTTGGCATCGGCACCCTGCCCGGTCAAGCACGGCCTCAGCGCAGGCGGCGGGGCTTTACCGGAGCAGCATTCAGCGGATCTTCCGGCCAGAAGTGCCTGGGATAGCGGCCGCGCATATCCGATCGCACCGAGGGGTAGCCATTGGTCCAGAATGTCTCAAGCGATTGGGTGACGGCGAGGGGACGGCCCGCCGGTGACAGGAGCTCGATCCGCAGATGCGCCCGGCCATCGGCAATGACAGGCGTTCTCGTTAAGCCAAACATTTCCTGAAGCCTGACACGCAACACTGGGCCATTCTCTGTTTCGTAATCAATCCGCACATCGGCGCCCGAAGGAACTTCGATTCGAACGGGAGCCAGCTTATCGATCCGGCGCAGGAGATCGTGCGGGATCACGCCTTGGAAAATCGCCTGCAGGTCGAGGCGTTCAAGATGGGATTTCCGGGAAATCCCGGCGAGATAGGGCGTGAGCCAGTGATCGAGGGTTTCAACTAACGTCTTTTCCGCGAGATCGGGCCAGCCGTCTTGCGGAAAAAGGCGGCGCAGGAACTCGACTCGGGCGCGCAAATTTTTTGCAGCATCGCTCCATGGCAACGCCGCCAGGCCCATCTCCGCAACACCTTGGGTCATGGCCTGCGCCATGGCTTGAGGATCGGCTCCGGTAAGCGGTTTTTCTTCAAGCACCAATGCGCCAAGCCGGCGCTGACGGCTGGCGCTCACGGCTTTGGCGCGGCTGTCCCAGAAGACACCGTCGCGAGTTTCGATTTGATCGGCGAAATGTTCCTCGATTTCGGCCAGCGAAAAAGGGGCTGCAAGAAATATCTTTTGATCGCCAGCGGCACCGTCCGTCGTGGCCACGGCAAGCCAATCATGAACAGCAAGCCCATCATGTTCGGGAAGAATAGCGCCACCCGCGCCCGACAAGCGATAGCGCCGGTCACCGCCGCGGCGCTGGGCGATGCGGTCAGGCCACGCCAACGCCACGAGCACGCCAATGCTGAAGCCGGATAATTCATTCTGGTTGCCTGCATTTTGCTGAATCTGTTTTGCCGCCGCGCGAATGCGATCACGGGCGGGCCCACGCACCCGTGCCATCCTTGATGAAATATCAACACCCGCAGCGCGGCCGAGGCCATCGCGCTCTGACAAGAAGGCGGCGAGTTCGGCGGCGCGGGCCTTGCCACCACGCACAACCATGTGGGCGAGGCGGGGATGCAGCGGGAGCCGCACCATGGCTTTTCCGGTGCTGGTGATCTGGCCTAGTTGATCGATGGCCTCAAGCCGCTTCAGCAAGTCCTGGGCTTGCGCGAAGGCGGCCTGCGGCGGCGGATCGAGCCAGGTCAAAGATGCCGCATCGGCTAAACCCCAGGCGGCAAGTTCGAGCGCCAGCGGGGCAAGATCTGCTGCGAGAATCTCCGGCTGATCATGGGGTGCCAGAGCGCGTGTTTCCGCTTCGGGCCACAGCCGGTAACAGACACCGGGTCCCAGGCGGCCGGCGCGCCCGCGGCGCTGGTTGGCGGAGGCCAGCGATACGCGTGAGGTTATGAGCGCCGTCATGCCGCTGGCGGGATCGAAGCGCGGCACCCGCTTGAAACCCGTATCGACGACAGCGCCAATGCCGCCAATGGTGAGGCTGGTTTCAGCGATTGTCGTGGCCAGCACGATCTTGCGGCAACCCGCGGGCGGCGGCCTGATCGCCGCGTCCTGCTCAACGAAGCCCATGGCGCCATAGAGCGGGCGCACCATAACGCCTTTCGGCAATGATGAGGCCTTGAGACTGTCCTCGGTGCGGCGGATTTCCGCTTCGCCCGGGAGAAAAACCAGAATGCTTTGGTCCGTCTCGTGGAGGGCTCGCAACACGGTGCGCGCCGCATCCTGTGAAATCGTCTGGCGCTGAGCCTTGTCGAGATAGCGCGTCTCCACGGGGAACACGCGGCCCGGCGCATCGATCACCGCCGCATCGCCGAGGTGAGTCGAGATTCGCGCGGCATCCAATGTCGCCGACATCACCAGAATTTTCAGATCGTTCCGCAGGCCACGCTGCACGTCGAGCGTCAATGCCATTCCCAGATCGGCATCAAGAGAACGTTCATGGAACTCGTCGAAGATCACGAGTCCAACGCCCGCCAGCTCCGGATCGGTCTGCAACCGCCGCGTCAAAATACCTTCGGTCACGACTTCAATGCGGGTCCGGGCCGAGACCTTGCGATCCAGCCGGACGGTGTAGCCCACGGCGCCACCCACAGCCTCCTCGAGGGTCTCCGACATGCGGTGCGCTGCAGCCCGGGCGGCCAGCCGCCGCGGCTCGAGCATGAGAATATTCCGTCCCTTGAGCCAAGGCGCATCGAGCAATTGCAGCGGCACGCGCGTGGTCTTGCCGGCGCCCGGTTCCGCCACGAGAATTGCCGAGGTAGCCTTCGCAAGTTCGGACGAAAGCCGCGGGATCACCGCGTCGACGGGAAATTCCATTGTCAGCGCAACCAATTTTCCACGCGAAGATCCGGCACGTGCGAAAATTCACGGTCATTATCTGTCACAAGAACCGCGTTCATCGACAGGCAATGGGCGGCGATCAGCAAGTCATTGGGCCCAAGCGGCTTGCCCGATTGCTCCAACGTTGAGCGGACCTTCCCGTAAATGCCTGCGGCGGGCGCCTCCAGCGGCCATATTTTGATCAACGACAAAACCAACGCCACCCGTTCCGTTAACGCCGGGGCATTTTTCTTGGCAGCACCATAGCGGAGTTCGCAGGCCACAATGATGCTGGTGGAGACATTGGCTTCGCCGGCACGCGCGACCGCTTTGGGGACCACGCCCTGTGGCCGGTGAATCAGGTCCGAAAGAATATTTGTATCGAGCAGATAGATGGTCAAATGGAAACAGGTTCGACGGGAAGTTCTTCGACGGGTGCCATCTCATCCGTCAGCGGCGTCAAACCTGCAAGAACCTTCAACAAGGACTGGGGCGGCGCCACCTCGATAATCAGTTTGCCGCCTTCGCTGTGAATGAGCGCGTCTTCCCCTGGCAATTCCATATCTCGGGGAATACGAACGGCCTGATTTCGCCCATTTTTGAAGAGTTTAACATGTCGTCCATTTGGCATAGGCCTTAACATAGGCCAAACCCTGCATCATGTCAACCGTCGCTAAGATCAGCTATGACGCCGGGATGACCAGCCCCATCCAAGTTGACGCGTTCGACCTCGTGGTGTTTGGCGCCACGGGCGATCTTGCCAAGCGCAAGCTGTTGCCCGCGCTGTTCCAACGGGACGCGCAGGGGCAGATACCGCCGCAGGCCCGCATCATCGGCACATCACGGCGCGCCATGAGCCGTGATCAATTCCGGGCCTTTGCCACGGCCGCCATTGAGGCCGGCGTGCCGAAGGCCGATCGCGCTGGGGAGGTTTGCGAGCGTTTTCTCCAGCGCCTCGACTATTTAACGGTCGATGCGGCGGGGACGGAGGGGTGGGTCGATCTCGAGAAACGGCTAAAGGGGAGCGAGGAGCGCATCCGTGTCTTTTATCTCGCGGTGGGACCTGATCTT
>JBGTNZ010000140.1:0-8501 GCA_041742805.1 Aestuariivirga sp. | reverse complement strand
ACGCCATCCGCCATCAGCGCGAACTCAAGATTGGCAAGGGGCGATTTTTTCATTCCGCGCTTGCCGGGAAATTTTTTCGTGTCCCAAAAATCGCGCCAGTCCTTAGGTCCTTCGCCTTTGATCTGGTCAACGTCGTAACCGAACACCTCGGACCAGCTTACCGAGCCCACCCCGCAATCGAGGAGAGCGTCTGGCAAGTAGTCCTCCTTATCAAGGTTGAGTTTGGCGTAATCGATGGGCTCAAAAATGCCATCATCGCAGCCCGCCACCACCGAGGCGCTGTCGGCATCGAAAATTGTTGTGCCGTAATTTTTTGTCTCGACCATGGTGCGGATTTTGGCGAGATCGCCCACCCATTCATCCTCGATGACGGTGTGCCCTGTCTCTTTCATGAAGGGCTTGTGATAGGCTTCCCGCTGACTATCGCTGTAAGTGCCTCCCCAAGACGCTATTGTGAGCGTGTCGGCGGCCGCTGGGATTGACCAAGCGCCAGCGAGAGCGAAAACGGCCGATAGCGACGTTACGAATTTCCCTGTTGCGTTTGTCACGACATGCTCCTCGGATGCCTGGTTTGTTGTTTCATATTGTGAAACAATGGTTCTTTATGTTAAACTTATAAAAAGAAAGATCAAGCGTTGCGTGCGAGGCATTTGACAAAGCCGCAACCGATCGTCATTATATGAAACGTCGTTTCTCAATAAAAAACACGGGAGGTTTGCCGATGAGAGTGTCGAGGTGGATTTACAGCGCTACCATCATTGCGTTCCTGAGTTCGGCCGCTATTGCTCAAGACGCTGTTCCCATTGGAATGAGTAGTCCGCAAACCGGCGGTGCTGCTTATCTCGGCCAGCATCAACGCCAGGGAGCCGAACTGGCGGTGGCGGAAATCAATGAAGCGGGGGGCGTGCTGGGCCGTCCACTGGAGTTGAAAGTTCAGGACAATCAGTGCAACCCGACGCAGGGCGTGGCCAGCGCCGATCAGCTGATCGATGTGGGCAAGGTTGTCGCGATGATCGGCGGCTTGTGCAGCTCCGTTACTCTGGCGATCATGCCGGTGATCGAGCGGGCGAAAATTCCGTTGATTGTCGATGTGTCCACCAATCCGAAGATCGCGGAGACGTCGGGTGCCGGAGGAAACACCTGGACGTTTCAGATCAATCCCTCCGATGCCGGCCTGGCGGTGGCGCTTGGCGATTATCTGGCCAAGAAAGGAAGCTACAAAAAAATAGCTTTCGTTGGCGAGGACACCGACTACGGCCGGGGCGGTCACGATGCTCTCAAGGCGGCGCTTGCCAAGGCCGGCATCGAAATCAGCGCGCCTGATTTCTTCACGCCGGGAACCGCGGACTTTGCTTCGGTGATCGCGCGGCTGCGCTCGGAAAAGCCGGATGCGATCGCGCTCTATGCCGTGGGTGACGAACTCAATTTCCTCAGGCAATACCGGGCGGCAGGGCTCACCATTCCGATTACCGGCCGCATTGAACTCTCCGAGCTTCAGGCCAGCCTGATCGATGCGGGAGCCCTTGATGGTGCGACCAGTGTTTTTCCCTATCACCCCGCGATTGAAACGGAGGGCAACAAGGCGTTTGTCGCGAAATTCACGAGCAAGTTCGGTGAGGCTCCCAACTATCAGAGCTTTGAGGGCTATGAGGCGGTCAAGGTGTTGGCTGATGCCATCACCCGCGCGGGTAAAGTGGACTCAGCCGCGATCCGCGAGGCGCTGGTCTCGACGTCCTATCCCTCGTTGCTGGATGAGACGATCAAATTCGACGATCACAACCAGGCTCACAACAAAGCGGTGATCCTGCGCGTCGATGGGACCAAGGTCGTGGTGGAAAGCACCTCGGGCACCTAAGCATTTCGTTCCGGCAAAATGCGCCACTCACGCATTTTGCCGGAATATGCTTTAGGACCGCCTGCATCCGCAGAAGGCAATCGGCTCCCCATGGATTTTTCCCTGCTCGGACAATTGCTGATCAACGGGCTTATCCTCGGCGCGATCTACGCGCTGGTGGCGGTCGGCTTGTCGCTGATTTTCGGGGTGCTCGAAATCGTCAATTTCGCGCATGGACAGATATTCGCGCTTGGAGCCTTTGCCATGGTGGCTCTCAGCAATTTTCTGGGGCTGCCTTACATCGCGGGCGTGGCGGCTTCAGGCCTGTTGATTGCGATCGTGGGATGGCTGCTTTACGAGGGGCTTCTGCAGCATCTCAAGAGCGGTGAATTCGAGCGCGGCATCATTTTGACGCTGGCCATCGGCATGGTGGTGCAAAATACGTTGCTCGCGACCGTCGGGGCCACGCCCCGCTACATCGATTTTCCGGAACTTTATTCCAGGTTTGAATTTGCCGGCATGGGCATTGAACAATTGCGACTCACCGCGGCGGTTATAGCGCTGGTTGTTCTTGGCGGGGTGTGGTGGCTCCTCATGCATACGCGCTTTGGCATGGCGATGCGGGCACTCGCGCAAAATCCGCTTGCGGCCACCATCGTGGGGATGAACCCAAAGCGGGTGGCGGGACATGCCGTTATTCTGGGCATGGGACTGACGGGCCTGGCGGGTGCTTCCCTGGCGCCGCTCTTTACGGTGCATCCGCTGCTCGGAGTTTCGCTGTTGTTCAAGGCTTTTGCGATCGTGATCATCGGCGGCCTCGGCCACATCCCCGGCGCCGCGGTAGCTGCGCTGATTGTCGGACTCGCCGAAAGCTTCGCGGGCGGGCTTGGTTCAACGGTGCTGCAGGATGTTGCCGTGTTTGCGCTGATGATCGTGCTTTTGCAGGTGAAGCCGCTTGGCCTGTTCGGCCGGGGCGCACGGATATGACGGCACTTGCCGCAAGTTTCAAAGAGCGCGCGCCTCAGCGCTACGCACTCGTTGCGCTGGGGATCGCGGCGGCATTCGCCGTCGTTGCAGCGCCTGTGTTGGCGCCCAACACCTACATCATCAAGATTGGCATCATGACGCTGATCTTCGCGGGGCTGGCCCAAGCCTTCAATCTGATTTACGGCTTTGCCGGCCAACTTTCCTTCGCGCAGACGGGCTTTTGGGGTATCGGCGCCTATGTCTCGGCCATTGGCAGTCAACGTCTTGGGTTGTCGCCCTGGGTGTGCCTGATGATCGCGCCTGTGCTGTGCCTCGCATTCTCGGGCCTCGTCGGCATTCCTGCCTTGCGAGTGTCGCGGGCCGCATTCGTTATCGTTACGCTGGCCTTGACCCTGTTGCTGCAGCTCGTGGCGCGTAACTGGACGGAGGTGACGCGGGGGCCCATGGGCATACCCGGATTGCCCCCGCTATCGATATCAATTCCGGGCGTCGCCGAACTCGATGGGGCCAATCCATTCCACTTTTACTGGATCGCGCTGCTGCTGATCGCGCCGCTGTTGATGGTGCTCTACGCGATCATGGCAACACGCACGGGAAAGATTTTGCTGGCTGTGAACCAGGACGAGGCGCTGGCGCGCTCGCAGGGGATCGATGTTGTCAGTTGGCAGCTTTTTGCCTTTGCGGTTTCAGGTGCGGCCTGCGGGCTCATCGGGGCTCTTTATGCGTTCCACCTGTCGATCATCGAGCCCGGAATATTCGACATGTATTATACCCAGATGCTGCTCATTATCGTGATCGCCGGGGGTGCGGGGCATTTCTGGAGCGTGTTGGGCGCGAGCCTCGTCTTTACCGCGCTCCCGGAACTCTTGCGGATAACTCCCGAGTGGCGGCTCGTTGCTTTCGGCGTGCTGCTCGCGGTGATCATCCTGGCAATGCCGCGCGGGTTCGGAGGGTTTCTCGAGGACCGGCGTTTGCGGCAGTGGCGGAGGCGCATGTGAGTTTGCTCAAGGTTGCAGGCTTACGCAAAAGCTTCGCCGGTATACGGGCGGTCGATGATCTGTCGTTTTCCATCGAGGCGGGTTCCGTCACGGCGTTGATCGGGCCTAATGGATCGGGGAAAAGCACCACGATCGACTGCATCTCCGGTTTCACGAAAGCCGATGCCGGCCGGGTCACTTTGGCGGGGCGCGATATCACGGGCGCTCCGGCCCATGCGGTTGCGGCGGCCGGGCTGGTGCGGACATTTCAGAATGTCCGCGTCTATGAGCGCTTTTCGCTCCGCGATAATCTGCGGATGGCGGCGGGTGGCACGGCAGCCGCAAAACCGTGGCATTTATTGCGCTCCGCAAGAAGAATTCCGGCCATCGCGCTTATCGACGAATATATCGAGCGGGTCGGCCTGAAAACCTATCGCGAGGCGCCCGCCGCCATTCTCTCCTATGGGCAGCGCAAACTCTTAGCGTTGGCGGCGGCCCTCATTTCCAGGCCTGCGATTGTCGTGCTTGATGAACCTTTGGCGGGAGTAAACCCTTCGGTGATCCGCGATCTTTCCAACCTCCTGGATGGTTTGAAGGCAGAACGGCAAACCATTGTCCTCATTGAGCATCACATCCCCTTCGTCATGCGCCATTGCGATCATGTGGTGGTGCTGGAAGCGGGGCGCAAATTGATGGAAGGGACGCCGGCCAGCGTACAGGCAGATGAACGCGTGATGCGTGCCTATCTCGGAAGCGCTACGAGCGATGTTGCGGGGGAGAAGGCCGCATGAGCCCCATCATCGAGCTCAACGACTGGGCTGTCGGCTATATCGACGAGCCAATCGTACGCGGCATTAACCTCGCTCTCGTGCCCGGAACCATTACCACTTTGCTCGGAGGAAATGGGGCGGGAAAGTCCACGCTTTTGAAATCCATCTTCGGGATTGGCAAGCGTTTTGCCGGATCGATCTTGTTTGAAGGTGCTGACATCACGGGAACGACACCCGCGCAAAGGCTGAAACAAGGTATTTCGCTTGTGCCGCAAGGGCGATGCACGTTTTCAGCGATGACGGTGGCCGAGAATCTGCTTATGGGCGGATATACCTTGTCGCGGCCGGAACGCGAGGCTGCCATCCAGCGCCTCGTTGAGCGGTTTCCGATGCTCAAGAGCAAGTGGAATGTGCCAGCGGGAAATTTGAGCGGAGGGCAGCAACAGATCACCGAGATTGCAATTGCGTTGATGCTGAAGCCAAGGGTGCTCTTGCTCGATGAACCGACTCTCGGTTTATCGCCGCTCATGATGCGCGAGATATTTGAAACCGTTCAGGCGATCGCTAAGGGAGGTGTCACCGTGATTATCGCCGAGCAGAACGCTCTGGGCGCGTTGCAGTTTTCAGACCGTGCCATCGTCCTCGAAATGGGAACCTTGGCCGTGGACGGGCCGGCCCGAGATGTGTTGGCGGATCCTCGTGTGCGTATCGCTTACCTGGGCGAGGAGGCGGCGTGATGGACGCGAGACTCAAACGACGCGGGTTGATCAAGACAGCCCTTCTCGCTCTTAAGCCCGGCGAGCGCGCGAGCGGGCGATTGCCCATGGGCACGATGGCAAGCGGGCAGGGGATCGATCTGCCTTACCTCGTTCTACGGGGGGCGAAGGAAGGTCCGTGTTTGTGGCTCAACGGCGCTGTCCATGGAGATGAGATTAACGGAGTTTTGGCGGCACTCGATTTCTATCGGGCGCTTGATCCTGCCCAGATGCGCGGCAGTGTCGTGGTGACGCCGGTTTCGAATCCGCTCGCCTTCGACGCGCGGCGCAAACGCGCGCCCCAAGACGAACTCGATCTCGACCAGTCGTATCCTGGAAAGGCTGATGGGTTGGCGTCAGAACGTCTCGCCTCGACGCTGTTCCCGGAAATAGAAGGCGTTGCCGATGTGCTCGTGAGTTTTCATACGATGAATCCGTATTTCACGAGCAAACCCTATGTCGTCTACAAGACCGGTCCCGAAGGCGACGAGAAAGCGCTGCTGGCGGCCGCTGCGGCCTTCGATCCTTTCGTTGCCTGCCGCATGCCCCTTGAAGGCGGATCGGAGCTGCCGGGCAATGTTGCGGGCGCTCTTGATTACCAGGGACTGAAGGCTGGGCTGTTAGCTTTCATGGTGGAGTTGGGCGGCGGTAGCCGGCAGGAACCGCAATACATCGCGCAAGGTGTCCGAGGCCTGTTTCGATTGGCGCGGCACCTGGGACTTCTTGAGGGCGATGGCTGGAGGCCGGGACCGGTGCAGCGCGTGACGGTGCGGCGCCACGTCATGTGCAATCACGGCGGGCTTTTTCGTCAGCAGGCAGAGGCGGGAAGTATTGTACCCGCGGGGCAGGCAGTTGGTATCGTCGAAAGCGTTTGGGGGCGGGAACTGGAGACGATCAGGTTCGACGCACCTGTGGTGCTGATCGGGCTCCGCACCGATCCCGTGGTCCACAGCGGCGATAGGGTGGCTTTCATCGCCACGGAATGGAGTGCAGCATGAAAACCCTCGATACAGCACTCGACATTCTGCGGCTGTTCATCACCAACGAAACCATGTCGGTTGGCGATGTCTGTCTTGCGACCGGCCTTCCCAAAAGCAAGGTGTCGAAGCTCCTCGCGGTGTTTCGCGACCAGAACGTATTGGAACAGGACCCCACAACGCGGCGCTACAAGGTCGGCATCACCGCGTTCGAGCTTGGATCGCGCTACCCGAAATCGCGCGCGCTGGCGCGGGATGCATTCCCGGTGCTCCGCCGCATCATGGAAAAGTCCGGCCTTTCCTCGACGCTGAGTGTCATGAACGGCGACATCGTGCTGCATCTGATGGCGGTGGAAGGTCCGCTCTATGCGGAAGGCCATTGGCGCGTCGGCAACAGGCTGCCGGCTCATGCAACCTCGGCAGGCAAGGTGCTGCTGGCGGGCATGGGCAAGCCGGAGCTCGATGGTTTTCTGGTTCGCAATACGCTTTCGCCCATCACCGCGATGACGGTGACCGACCCCGATGTGCTCGTCGGCCAGCTTGCGGGCATTCAAAGAAAAGGGTTCTGCGTCAGCAATGGCGAAAGTGCGCCGGGTCTCGTGGCCATCGCTGTACCTGTGCTCGGCGGCAATGGCGGCGTTGCGGCGGCGATCGGCATGGTGTTGCCGCTCGACGTGTTCGATCCACAAAAAATTCCCGAATGGGTCGCCATGCTTCATCACGGCGGACGCGATCTTTCCCTGAAGCTCGGCGCGCCAGCCTATCCCTATGGCAACGCGCAAAGCCAGCCGGCAATCACCCGTCAAGCGCAAAGGAGATCCCGATGAGCCAGAAACGCGTAACCATACCTGCACGAAAAGGTGCGACGGTGGCGCTGACTCAGGGACAGAGGCTGCGGGTCGAGAACACGTTTGGTTCGCAATGCCTGGATGTCTGGGCCTTCAACGCCGCGGATTTCCGCGAACATATGGCGATGGAGGCGACGCGTTCATGGAACAGCAGGCTTATGCCGGTTGTCGGCGAGGTTTTCGTATCCAATCGCTACCGGCCGATGTTGAAGCTCACCGAGGATACGTCGCCCGGAATCCACGACACGCTGATGTGCTGCTGCAGCCCGGGAATTTACGCCAAGATGGGCCATCCCGGGCACGATAGCTGCGAAGAGAATTTTCATAGCGCACTTCAGGCCATCGGGCGCGACGTCGATTTCACGCCGGGTCCCCTTAATCTGTTTTTGAATTTCCCGGCCGGGCCGGATGGCCGCATCACCCGTCACCCGCCGGTCTCGAAGCCCGGCGATTATGTGGTGCTTGAGGTACTGCTCGATGTCGTCGTGGTGTTTTCGGCCTGCCCGCAAGATCTTTCTGTCGTCAATGGCGCAAAGATGACGCCGACCGATGCCCATTATACGATTCTCGAGCGCGCCCAATGATCGACCTGAGCAGGCTTAGGCCGGATACAATCCTGGCGCATGGCGGGCGCGATCCGCAGGCCTTCGGGGGTGCTGTCAATATTCCTTCGGTTCGCGCCTCCACCATCCTTTACCCGGATCTCCGCGCCTATGAGGAGTCGCGCGCGGAAAAATTTTCCACGCTGCGCTATGGGCGCTACGGGACGCAGACCGCTTTCGCGCTTGAGGAAGCGGTGGCGGCACTGGAAGGGGGCTTTCGAGCCACGGCGTTCCCATCGGGCCTCTCGGCCATCGCCAATGTACTGGGTGCCTTGTTGAAGCCGGGGGACCATTTGCTGATGGTCGACACAGTCTATGGCCCGGCGCGGAAATTTTGCGACGAGACGCTGGCGCGTGATGGTATCGCCACCACCTATTACGATCCGGCCATGTCAGCGGAGTTAGGCAGCCTCATCACCGAACGCACCCGCGCGGTTTACTGCGAGTCGCCGGGGAGCCTCACGTTCGAGGTGCAGGACATTCCGGCGATTGCCGCAGTTTGCCGGCCTCAGGGCATCGCTGTCGTGGCTGACAACACCTGGGCGACGCCGCTGTTCTTTCGATCCTTTACACATGGCGTGGATGTCTCCATCCACTCGGCCACGAAATATATTGTGGGCCATTCCGACGCCATGCTCGGCATTGCGGTGTGCACGGAGGAATATTTCGCGCGGGTGCGCCAGCACGCGGCGGAACATGGCGTCGTGGCGGGGCCGGACGATTGCTGGCTGGGACTTCGCGGCCTCCGCAC
>JBGTNZ010000139.1:0-5068 GCA_041742805.1 Aestuariivirga sp. | reverse complement strand
TCTTCTCCGGCGCGGACGATTTCCGGAACGACGCCTGACGTCGATAGCGTGATGCGGCGCTTCGACAGCGAAATGCCCTCGCCATCGGAGACCACATCCATGGCGGCCTTCACATTGTCGAAATTATAGAGGGGCTCCCCCATACCCATCAGCACGAGATTGGTGAGATAGCGCCCGCCCGGCGGCGGGGTTGAATTGGCTTCGATCTGGTGCGGCCACTCCTCCAACCGGTCGCGCGCCAGCATGACTTGACCCACGATCTCGTTGGCGGTGAGATTGCGTACCAGTTTCTGGGTGCCCGTATGGCAGAAGCTGCAGGTCAGCGTGCAGCCGACCTGGCTCGAAATGCACAAAGTGCCGCGGTCTTCTTCCGGAATGTAAACCATCTCGACTTCGTGGCGCTGTCCCCGCTCATCGGGCGAAAAGCGGATCAGCCACTTGCGCGTGCCGTCGGTTGAGACCTGCTCGGTCACCACGTCCGGCCTGCCGATCACAAAACATTCCTCGAGACGAATGCGCAGTTCCTTTGAAATATCGGTCATCTCCGCAAAATTTTGCGCCCCGCGATGATAAAGCCAATGCCAGATCTGACGTATGCGCATGGAGCGCTGTTTCTCCGGAACGCTGGCCACCGCCAGCCCATGGGCCAGCTCGCTCCGGGTAAGCCCGATAAGTGATGGCCGGGGATCATTGCGCAGATAAGTCATTTCGCTACTTGCAGGCCTCGTCGATTTTGGCAAGCGCCGCCGCTGCGCCTTCGAGCGAGTAAGTATCGAGCGTCTCGGTGCCGCGCCACGATGTGCCCTTCAATGAAAGGGATTTGCCGGTCTTCATGGCGTCAACGATCTTCTTCTCCGTGGCAGTCGTATCGGCCCAGGCCCCATCGGCATTGCTGAAAAGCTCGAAGGCCGCGTCGTCGACTTTCAACTCGACAGATGAGTCTTTTTTGAACGCATAGCCGATGATTGTCATGATCTCGCCCCTGACTTTGCGGCCGGGCATGTGGGTCACGAGAAAGTAGGCGGGATCGCGCTTGACGGTTTTCGGTTCGCTCGCCTTAGGCCTCGAGGAAATGTAGCAGACCTTGGTGTCTGGCGCCTTGTAGGTGTAGGCGGCCCAATTGTTGAACTCGCCCAGCAGGGTGGGATCGGCGGACTGGGCATTGGCCCTGCCGCAGGCGCACGACGTTAAAAAGAGAAGTCCTAAAACTGCCGTCCAGACTGGAATCATTCGCCGAACCCTATCGTTGCCAATCCTAAAAAGCCATTGATCCGATTGCTTGAGGATTCCGGCCCAATTGCGGCGGGGGCTCTAACTGCTATAAGCCGTTTCCAATTGGATTGACGGGGCTCAACTTGGCGGCAATCGAACTGACACAGGGCGCTGAGCCCATTCTCCAGGGCCTTGCTGTGGGCTTGAGCGAGGCGGCGGCGGAAGCCGAAACGGTTTTAGCGCGGGCCAAATCAAAACTCTCCGCGAAACTCATGCCGGGCGGCAAGCTGTTAGGCGATGTCCTCGAGCGCGAGCAGCATGCAGCCCACGGCCTCGCCTGGCTTGCGACCTACACGGCGGCGTTACGCGAACTGGCGCGCTATGGCGAGCGACTGGCGAATGAAAACCGCTTCGGCGAAATCGAGCAGCTCACCGTGCAGATTGCGGCCGGGGAATATCTGAACCAGATCGTGGGCGGCATCCCCATGAACCAGGGCGAATGGACCAGGCCCTCGGACCTTGGCCTGACGCTAGCCGATACGGCGCGCCTTGCCGCCAGTCCTCTGTTTGCCGGCAACAATGCTGAGGCTCGGGCGCGGTTTGTCGAGCGAATGGTCGCGGGGCAATCGGCGGATTCGGGGCTCGATGCGACGCTCGCCGAGATGCGTCAGACGATGGAACGCTTCGTCACCGACAAGATCGCGCCCCACGCTCACCGCTGGCACCGCGACAATGCCTATGTGCCGATGGAGATCGTGCAAGAGCTGGCGCACCTTGGCGTCTTTGCGCTGACTTTGCCGGAAGAATTTGGCGGACTAGGCCTGTCCAAGGAATCCATGTGCGCCGTCTCGGAGGAATTATCACGCGGCTGGATCGCCGTTGGCTCTCTCGGCACCCGCGCCGAAATCGCCTGCGAGTTGATCCTCTGCGGCGGTACTGAAGAGCAGAAGCGCAAATGGCTGCCCAAGATTGCCTCTGGCGAAATACTGCCCACCGCCGTCTTCACCGAACCCAACACTGGGTCGGATCTGGGCGCGCTCACCACGCGCGCGGTACGCCAGGGTGAGGTTTACAAAATCACCGGCAACAAGACCTGGATCACCCATCCCGTCCGCGCCGATATGATGACTTTGCTTGCCCGCACCAATCCGAACGAGGCGGGCTATCGCGGCCTCTCGATGTTTCTCGCCGAGAAGCCCCGGGGTTCCGATGCCGATCCGTTCCCGGCGAAGGGCATGTCAGGGTCCGAGATCGAGGTGCTCGGTTATCGCGGCATGAAAGAATATGAAATCCGCTTCGAGGATTTCGAGGTAAAGGCGGAAAATCTGCTTGGCGGCGTCGAAGGCCAGGGCTTCAAGCAGCTGATGCAGACTTTTGAGTCTGCCCGCATTCAAACCGCCGCCCGGGCCGTTGGCGTGGCCCAGAACGCGCTCGATCTTGGCCTGCAATATGCAATGGACCGCACCCAGTTCGGCAAGGCCATCGTCAATTTCCCCCGTAATGGCGACAAGCTTGCCATGATGGCGGCGGAAATCATGACGGCGCGCCAGCTCACCTTCCATGCCGCCCGCGAGAAGGACGCCGGGCGCCGCTGCGATCTCGAGGCCGGCATGGCCAAGCTTCTGGCGGCGCGCGTGGCCTGGGCCGCCGCCGACAATGCCGTGCAGATTCATGGGGGCAATGGTTTCGCGCTGGAATATCAGATAAGCCGCGTCCTCTGCGATGCACGCATCCTCAATATCTTCGAAGGCGCTGCTGAAATCCAGGCACACGTGATCGCGCGGCGTTTACTCGAAGGTGGCAATTGAGCGCCAGAACAATTCTCATCACCGGCTGTTCGTCGGGCATCGGCTATGCTTGCGCCAAAGGCATGAGGGCGCGCGGCTGGCGGGTCTTCGCCACGGCGCGGAAGCCAGAAGATATCAAACGGCTCGAAGCCGAGGGGCTGGAGACGTTCTATCTGGATTATGCGGATTCCGTCTCCGTTGCGGCGTGTGCGGACGATATCGCGAAGCGCACCGGCGGAAAACTCGACGCTCTCTTCAACAACGGCGCTTACGGCCAGCCGGGTGCTGTGGAGGACTTGCGGCGCGACGTGCTCGAAGCACAGTTCGCCGCCAATGTCTTTGGCTGGCACCAATTGACCGGGGCCTGCCTGCCGCTGATGCGCGCCAATGGGACGGGCCGGATCGTCCACTGCTCATCGCTGCTGGGGTTGGTGGCATTGAAATGGCGGGGCGCCTATAACGCCTCAAAGTTCGCCATCGAGGCACTGGCCGATACCATGCGGCTGGAATTGCGCGGCACGAATATTCGCGTCTCGCTGATCGAGCCGGGGCCCATCGCCAGCCGCTTCACCGAGCACGCTCTCGAAGCTTTCGAGCGCAACATCGACCATGCCAATTCCCACTATCGCGACGCTTACGCAAGACAACGGGTGAGGCTTGGGCAGGGCCGCGCCAATCGCTTCAGACTGGGGCCCGAAGCGGTTTTCGAAAAGCTGGTTCACGCGGTGGAAAGCGCTCACCCCAAGGCCCATTATTTCGTCACCAAGCCAACCATCTATATGGCGGTCGCCAGACGGTTGCTGCCGCAGCGCGCGCTCGATTACCTGCTCAACAAGGCGTCCGACCAATGAACCTCTTCGACTATCTCGTGCCCGTGGCCGTCGGGGCTGTGGCAATCGTTCTGCTGCTGGGCTTGTGGAACATGCTGCGCGGCGGCTCGGCCAATCGCTCGCAAAACCTGATGCGCTGGCGCGTGATCTTGCAGTTCATCGCCATCATCGCCATGCTGGCGGGCCTGTGGTTCGTGCAATCTTCTTGAAAGGCGGCATCATGGCTCCCATTTCAGACCCCGGCTATTCAAGCACGGGAAATCTGCCGATGGTCGCAACACGCCAGGAAGAGAGGGTAAAGCAGGGCTTCTGGCCCAAGCTGGCGAGCATGCTGGCGCGGATCCCCTTCGCCGAAGAGGTTGTCGCCGCCTATTATTGCGCGTTCGATCCGGCCACGCCGCGCAAGGCCAAGGGCATTCTTCTGGCAGCGCTTGCCTATTTCATTCTGCCCTTCGATCTGGTCCCGGACTTCATCCTTGGCCTGGGCTTCACCGACGACATGGCCGTGCTGTTCACCTCGCTCAACGTGATCCGCACGCACATGAATCAGTCTCACCGCGATAAAGCGAGGGAAGCGCTGGCCCGGATCGAACGCGGCGAGACGGTGGCCTGACGCACTGGTTTGGCCTATTCCCTGTTTTCGATGACGGGCAAATCGACCATACCGGCGATGACGCTGGAAGCCTTCCAGCGCCTCTTCGCCGATGAGGCTATTCCGCTCGCCGGCAACATCGCCTTCCGCACCCTGTTCTCGGTCTTCCCGTTTCTCATATTTCTGACCACGCTTGGCGGCTTTTTCGGCAGCGAGAATTTGGCGGAAGCCATCATCGGCTATCTGTTGAGCGTGGCGCCAGAACAACTGGTGCGGCCGTTGGTGGCGGAAATCCGCTCGATACTCACCGTGCCGCGCTCGGGGCTCTTAAGCCTCTCGGCGGTGCTCACCATCTGGAGCGCCATGGGGGGCATCGACAGCGTGCGGGTGGGGCTCAACCGCGCCTATGATCTCCGGGAACACCGCAATATGTTCAGGCTTTATGGCCAAAGCATCGTGTTCGTCATCGGCTCCGCCGTGGTGTTGCTCGCCACTTCGATCTTGATTGTTCTGGCGCCGGTGGCCCTTGCGGCACTCGCGGTCCATGCGCCAGCTCTGCATGACAATTTCGCCGCCGTCGATCTGTTTCGCTATCCCGCCGCAATCATACTGCTGACTTTTGGCTTGTTACTGTGCCACCGTCTCCT
>JBGTNZ010000138.1:0-5068 GCA_041742805.1 Aestuariivirga sp. | reverse complement strand
CCCATAAAGCCCGCCGCGGACCGATCCATTCGGCTGTCGTTACCGGCGAATGCGCCGGCCGACAGAAACACGATGGTAAGTGCGGTGGTGGCGATAATTGTCTTCATCTGAGTGCTCCTGGCAAACAAACGGCTCACCAGGGCCGAAGGTTCCGCCGCTGCAAAAAAACACTTGACAGTTGACCAAAAAAGAACCCCGGAACTTGCCGGGGTCTTGGAGTTGCAGGCAGTATTTGCAGGGGATGGGGGGAAGAACTGCCTGGGGAACGGTAAATATCGGTACCGGAACGCGGAATTTCAAGTTTCGCGAGAGGGGGCGTTGGTGAAACCCTTACTCCCGCGTTCCGGTACTGTCTGGCGTGGCCGCCTGACAAATCGTTAAGGTTAGACGTCTGAACAATCCTCCTTCGCGCATTGCTCGACGACGATCGGTCCAAGGACCGGGAAGGCGTCGTTCTTGTGAATAACGGTTACATTGGCAGAACGGATGGCAATGGATTTGGTTGCAGGCTGAACGGCGGCAATTGCAGTGGCCGCGGTTCCGATAACGACCAGCAGGAAAAATGTGTAGCGGACCATGTGTTTTACCCTCTCAGGCGGTGTCTCGATGTTGGAGGAATAGCGCAATGAAATGGCACGGAGCCTGAATGGGCCGTTCATCTGCCGTTTAGGTGCATGAGGATTGCTGCAACCATTTGGCGCCTGTGTTACGTAATTGTGGCATGAGCACTGTTTCCGAGCCGGCCGACGAACTGGGGCCGCTACTGGCCCGTATTGCCGGGGGCGACCGCCCGGCGTTTGGCCGTCTCTATGATTTGACTGCGAATCGCCTGTTTGCCGTGGTGCGCCGCGTGTTGCGGCGACCGGAACTGGCGGAGGAGGCGCTCCAGGAGGCCTTCGTCCGGGTGTGGCAGAAGGCCAACCTCTACGATGCGGCGCAGGCGCGGCCCATGGCCTGGCTCGCGGCAATTGCCCGCAATCAGGCCATCGACCTCCGGCGCCGTTCTTCCGAGCGAATCGGTGAAGAACTCGATGAAGATGGTGTTGGCGGTAACGGCCAAACCAGTGTTTTGCCGGAGGCGGATTTGGCGCTGGAGCTGAAACGGCTGCGGGACTGCCTGTCGCGCCTGCCGGAGAACCGGCAGGATATGGTTTTACTCGCCTATTATCAGGGCTGGAGCCGGGAGGAGCTGGCGGCGCAATTCAGCCGTCCGGTCACCACAGTGAAAACGCTGCTCCGCCGGAGCCTCATTACGTTACGGGAGTGCCTCGATGGCCGGGCTTGAAGACCGCGAAGGCCTGGCGGCCGAATATGTGCTGGGAACGCTCGATAAAGAGGAGCGCCATGAGGTGGAGGAAGCCATGGCCACGGATTCCGAAATTGCGGGCCTGGTCGCGGAATGGGAGCGTCGGCTTGTTCCGCTGGCGCTGGCGCTGGAGCCGGTGGCAACTCCACCCTATTTGCGCGGCAAGGTGATGGCGGCCATTTCCGGCGGCGCGGCCGGCCAAAACGTGGTGGCTCTTGAGCGCCGCGCAAATCAATGGCGGCGCGCGGCAATCGCCGCATGGGCGATCGCTGCGACGCTTGCGGGGGTCATCCTGTTCCGCCCTGAGTCTTCGGTGGGTGAGCGCTATGTGGCGGTACTGCAAAGCGAAGGACCGGGGCCCGCCTTCATCGCATCGGTCGATCTGGGGAGTGGCGTGATCTCGGTGCGCCCGGTGTCGGCAACCACACCGTCGGGCAAATCCTACGAACTGTGGGCGCTGGGTGCCGGCCGTGACAAGCCGCAATCCCTCGGCGTGATCGCCGCCAACTTCCGGGTGCCAACCGACACATTGGGCAAGGTGGACGGCGCAGCCCTGGGCGATACGCTGTTCGCAGTGAGCCTCGAGCCAGAAGGCGGCTCACCCACGGGCCAGCCGACGGGACCAGTGATGTTCACCGGCAAGCTGGTGGCGACGGAGTAGGCTAAACCGAAAGAGCTCCGACTAGCATTCCAATCAGGCGACGGAAGGTTTCGGTTTCATCTGGGGCATGGTCCGGATTAACCTCGGTCAGCGTCAAAGCACGCCAGTTCGGAGCGGCGACCAGGGGGGCAAGGGCGGCTGACAGTTCCTCCAAGCTCAAACCTTCACAACGCCGTACGTTTTCCGCGATAGGAAAGCCGGTAAAGGCGAGAATATCCACATCCAAATGCAGGAGCAGGCGTTTGTAGCGGCTGCTCCACGCCACGGCTCGATTCGCCGCATCAACCGGATCAGCTTTGACTTCAGCCAGCGCAATCGTCTTGAGATCGAGCTCCCGGATTGTCTTGGCTTCGCCGGAGGTAATGTTGCTAACGCCGAAGAATAGAATGTCGGCTGGTCCAAGCATCGGGCGGTGGGCACCCAGGCCGCTGAGCTCTGCTGCCGTGCCTGGCAGATCGAGAAGATGGGCGACACCTGTCCAATCGAGGGCGCCGTCGCTCTCCTCAGGAGGATTCAGGTCGGTGTCGAAATCGATGTAGATCAGTCCGACCGATCCCTCATCACGCAGCGCTCCGGCCACGGTCCCCAGTTCGAGAGTGCAATCGCCGCCCAGGACCAGCACGGCCTCATCAGCGGACATGGCTGTGGCAACCTGATCCGCCACCGCTGCCGCCACACGTGCGACGATGTCGAGATTCATGGCCTTGGGCCGCGCCGCGTCTGACCTCCAGCGGAAGCCGGGCACGTCGCCACGATCATGAATCTGACGGCCCGCTTGCGTTAGTGCTTGGACCAACCCATGGCGCCGAAATGCTGCTGGAGCCTTCTCCTGTCCCGGCGCATATGCGCCCGCGCTGGAAGGGGCGCCAATAATGCTGAGAGCACGGGTCATTGCAATGCACCCTGTTGTCATCCCGGGCTTGTCCCGGGGACCCATTTCTAAACTCGCATTATCCCTGAAAATACGATGGGTCGCCGGAATAATCCGGCGATGACACGAGAAGGAACGATTTATTGCGGGCCGCGGGGTGGGCGGCCGGGAAGCTCTACCTTCTTCGGCATGGGGAGCAGGCCTTCGCGCTGGAGCTTCTTGCGCTGAAGCTTGCGGGCGCGGCGCACGGCTTCGGCCTTTTCGCGGACCCGCTTTTCCGATGGTTTCTCGTAGTGGCCGCGGAGCTTCATTTCGCGGAAGATGCCCTCGCGCTGCATCTTTTTCTTGAGCACCTTGAGGGCCTGATCGACGTTGTTGTCACGGACTACGACTTGCACGCGATACCTCGTGAAAAAAGTGGCGGCGGATTAGCACGGAAGGTCAGGCCTGTCGAGGGGTCAGGCGGTTCACGTGACCCATTTTTCGTCCGCGCCGGGCTTCCACCTTGCCGTAAAGATGGATGATGGCGGCGGGATCTGCGGCAAGGTTTTCCCAAGTATCGGCATCCTCACCGAGAAGATTGGTCATCACCACATCGGAATGGCGAAAGGTGCTGCCGAGCGGCCAGCCGCAGATCGCTCTGATGTGCTGCTCGAACTGAGATACGTGGCAGGCGTCCATGGTCCAGTGACCGGAGTTGTGAACCCGGGGTGCGATCTCGTTTACCAGCAATCCGCTTCCGCCTGCGAACATTTCGATGCCCATCACTCCTACGTAATCCAGCGCCTTAATGATGCGGCTGCCGATAGCGCGCGCTTCCTCCGCCGTTTCAGGCGCAATGGCGGCTGGCACCGAGGAAGCGTGGAGAATGTGGTTGGCGTGGCGGTTTTCCGGCACGTCATAAACGGCGATGGAGCCATCATGCCCACGCGCTGCGATCACGGAGATTTCCGTATGGAAATTCACGTAGCCTTCGAGGATCGCCGGGGCTTGGCCGATCTCGGCCCAGGCGGCGGCGGGGCTGGTTGCCGCTGTGATTTTGGTCTGGCCCTTGCCATCGTAGCCGAAGCGCCTGGTTTTGAGAATCGCTGGCCGGCCGATCCTGGAGATGGCGGCTTCCAGGCTCAGTTCGTCGGACACCGCAGCGAAAGGCGCTACGGGAATGCCAAGCCCGGCAAGGAAGGTCTTTTCCTCGACGCGGTCCTGAGCCGTTCGGAGCGCCAGAGCGCTGGGGCTCAGGGGAACGCGGCCTTCGAGGAATGCCGCTGTTTCGCCAGGCACATTCTCGAATTCATAAGTCACAACATTGACGGCTTTGGCGAAACGCCCGAGAGCCGCGAAATCCGTGTAGGCGCCGATGGTGTGGGCGGCGGAAACCTGGAAGGCGGGGCTATCCGTCTCGGGCGCATAGATATGGCATTTGAAGCCGAGCCTCGCCGCCGCCAAAGCCAGCATCCTGCCGAGTTGCCCGCCACCCAAAATGCCGATGGCGGAGCCGGGGGCCAACGGCTTGGCTCCTTGCATTAAATGTCATCTTTCGGATGATCGGCGACTGAAGCTGTCTGTTTGGCGCGCCAGGCTTCGAGGCGGGTTGCCAAAGCAGTATCGGAAAGAGCCAGAACGCTTGCTGCAAGAAGTGCTGCGTTGATGGCGCCCGGCTTGCCGATGGCGAGCGTGCCCACGGGAATGCCGGCGGGCATCTGTACGATGGAGAGAAGCGAATCCTGTCCTGATAGCGCCTTTGATTCGATGGGAACGCCGAACACCGGCAGGGGTGTCATCGAGGCGGTCATGCCGGGAAGATGGGCGGCGCCGCCGGCGCCTGCAATGATCACCTTGAACCCTTCGGTTTTGGCGCCTTTGGCGAAGTCATAGAGGCGCTGCGGAGTGCGGTGAGCTGAGACGATGCGCGACTCGTGAGACACGCCCAGTTCCGCCAGCGTGTCAGCGGCATGCTTCATGGTCGGCCAGTCCGATTGGCTGCCCATGAGGATGGCGACGGCGGCTGGGGTTTTCGCCATGGGCCTTACGCAATAATATCGGGGATGAGCATGTTCTCGATCTGCTGGATTTTATCCTTGAGGTCGAGTTTCATTTTTTTCAAGCGCCGGAGCTGCAACTGGTCGCCGGCTCCGGTTTCCTCCAGAGAGAGAATCGCGGTATCGAGATCGCGGTGCTGCTGCAACAGGTTTTGCAGTTTCGCCCGCATGGCGAGTTCCTGCAATGTGTC
>JBGTNZ010000137.1:0-3580 GCA_041742805.1 Aestuariivirga sp. | reverse complement strand
ACTGGCGAAAGCGTTGCGGCCGAACTTCAGGCTATCATCCATAAGATTGCCGCAGGCGATCCGGATTTCCGTGCCGAAGTGATTACCGGGCTTGTACGCCTCCCCTACGAAGTCGCAAAAAACGCGGAAATCGTGCAGACCGTCAAGAAGGCCGCTGCACGGCGTCTGAACAGGGAACCAACGCTCCGCGGCGATGCCTACTGGACGGACTGCGCCCTGCTGTCGGCGGCAGGCATTCCGACTGTAATGTTCGGTCCAGATGGCCACGGAGCCCATGCAGCCGAGGAGTGGGTGGAGGAAGCGAGCATTCATGCAGTCGCTGACGTCCTGACCGAAGCAATCCTTGAATTCTCTGGCAAGAAATAACTTCTCGGAATCTGCGCTGGCTGGTCAAGTCGCCACTTAATGGGCATCCAGTGCCTGCCGCAACATGAGAAGGTCGCGCCATGCCAGGCGTTTCTGGCCGGGTTGGCGGAGCAGGTAGGCTGGGTGCAGCGTGGGCAGCAATGGAATGTCACAGCCGCCCACCGTGCATTTGAGCCACTTGCCGCGCATTTTCAAAATGCCGTCGCTGCGTCCTGTCAGGCGGTGCGCGGGCGTGGCGCCAAGGCAGACGATAATCTTCGGCTGCAGAAGTTCGATGGTGCGGAACAGGAAGGGTAGGCACATGGCCGTTTCCTGCTCCGTCGGCGTGCGGTTGCCGGGCGGGCGCCAGAACACCGTGTTGGTGATGAAGACGGATCGCTCGGGCTCTAGGGCTTCCCGGGATAGCTGGATTGCCGCCAGCATGCGGTCGAGAAGCTGGCCCGAACGGCCCACGAAAGGTTTGCCCTGGATATCCTCATCGCGCCCCGGCGCTTCGCCGATGAGCATGACATGAGCGTGCGGATTGCCGTCCGCGAAGCAGAGATTGGTGGCCGTCTTCTTGAGAGGGCAGGCGAGATTGGCGAGCGCGGCGGCGATGTCGTCGAGAATTGCTAAATTGCCGTCATCCCGGCGAAAGCCGGGACCCATTTCACCGTGTGACGGAACGACGAGCAGTGGTTCTGGCTCGACGATGGGTCCCGGCTTCCGCCGGGATGACGGTGAGGACAAACGGTTGATCGCCGTTTCTCCAATGGACTCATCCGCTCCCATCTCGGAGAGCCACGCAAGCGCTGCGGCGGCCTGGCGCGGGGTCATGACGTTTCGCTCGTGTTTCATGGCTTGTGCGTGAGGTTTGGCCGACTATAACAGGCGCCGCCGGGAAATGCATAGGAGCAGTGGCCGTGGAAGAAGTCCAGCGCGAGGCCATGGAATATGATGTGGTGATCGTGGGGGCGGGTCCCGCCGGCCTCGCCGCGGCCATCCGCCTGAAGCAATTGTCGCCGGATGTATCGGTTTGCCTTCTGGAAAAAGGTTCGGAAGTCGGCGCCCATATTCTCTCCGGCGCGGTTGTCGATCCAATCGCGCTCAATGAACTGATCCCGGACTGGAAAGCCAAGGGAGCGCCCCTCAACACCCCCGTAACCGACGACCGCTTCTATGTGCTGGGCCCCAAGGGGGCACTCCGGCTGCCCAACATGCTGATGCCGCCGCTCATGGGCAATCACGGCAATTATGCCGTCTCCCTCGGGAATGTCTGCCGCTGGCTTGCCACGCAAGCGGAAGCTCATGGCGTTGAGATTTATCCGGGCTTTGCCTGTTCGGAAGTGCTTTATCGCGAGGACGGTTCGGTTAGAGGCGTTGTCGCGGGCGTAATGGGGATCGCCAAGGACGGCACCCGCAAGCCCGATTACCAGCCGGGCATGGAGCTCATCGGCAAATACGTCTTCATCGCCGAAGGCGTGCGGGGATCACTGGCCAAGGAGATCATCGCGAGGTTCAACCTGGCGGAAGGCCGCGAGCCGCAGAAGTTTGGCATCGGCATGAAAGAACTGTGGGAGGTGCTGCCCGAAAACCATCGCCAGGGCCAAGTCACCCACACCATGGGCTGGCCGCTCGGCATCAGAACCGGCGGCGGCAGCTTCATCTACCACCTCGAGGATAACCTCGTGTCGATCGGCCTCGTGGTGCATCTCAATTACGCCAACCCCTATCTCGACCCCTATCGGGAATTCCAGCGCTTCAAGCACCATCCGCTGGTTGAGCAAATGTTGCAGGGCGGCCGCCGCGTGGCCTAGGGCGCGCGCGCCATTACCGAGGGCGGCTTCCAGTCGGTGCCGAAATTGTTTTTTCCAGGCGGCGTGCTCATCGGCTGCTCGGCGGGCTTTGTGAACGTGCCCCGCATCAAGGGCTCCAGCAATGCCATGAAGACCGGCATGCTGGCGGCGGAAGCGGCGTTCGAGGCGCTGCAAGCGGGCCGTGCGGGCGATGAACTCGCCGCCTATGAAGAGGCCTTCCGCAACTCCTGGGTGTTCACCGATCTCAAGCGGGTTCGCAATGTGAAACCCATGTGGTCGAAGCTCGGTCTCGTTGGCGGGCTGGCCCTGGGCGGGCTCGATATGTGGCTCAATCAGCTTTTCGGTTTTGGCCTCGGCACCTGGAAGCACGGCAAACCTGATTACGCTTCGCTAAAGCCGGCCAGCGAATGCAAACCCATCGATTATCCCAAGCCCGATGGCGTCATCTCTTTCGACCGGTTAACCAATCTGGCCTTCTCCGGCACCAATCATGAAGAGGACGAGCCTTCCCACCTCAAGCTGAAAAACCCGGACATTCCAGTTGCCGTCAATCTCCCCATGTGGGCGGAGCCAGCCCAGCGTTATTGCCCGGCCGGGGTTTATGAGATTGTCCAGGAAGAAGGCAGGGGGCCGCGCTTCCAGATCAATCACCAGAACTGCGTCCATTGCAAAACCTGCGATATCAAGGATCCCTCGCAGAATATCGTGTGGACCGTGCCCCAGGGCGGCGAGGGCCCGAACTATCCCAATATGTGATTTCGCCAATTTGAGGTATTAACCGTTCTATAATTTTGCTGCCGTTTTCGCGGCGCAAAAGCACGAGCGGGGCAAGCTGTTCGCAATTTGAGCGATTAGCGAAAGTCCCCGGAAATGAGTCGATGGCATGGTTGAGGTTCGTTTCGGCTGGAAAAGGGCCTCGACCATGAAGTTGTTTGCCATCAAGAGATCAGTCTTCGCGACTTTGGACCGTTTATCCAAGGATTGCGCCGGCAGTATCTCCGTCATGACCGGTATGGCGGCCATCCCCAGTATCGCGGCGGCAGGCGTTGCCATCGATTATTCGCGCGGCACCCGAGTTGAAACCGAACTGCAGCAGATCGCCGATGCCGCCGCCCTTGCTGCTGCCGCGGGTGTGAATATTACCGGGACCACAGAGGAAAAAAAGGTCAAGCGGAAAGCCATTGCCCAGAGCTATCTGAATGCGCAGCTGGGAACCCTTGGCGCCGCGACTATGGCCACCCCATCGATTGTCGTCGGTCCCAATACGGTCGACGTGATTCTCAATGCCACCGTCCCGGGCTCGTTGGTGAACGTGCTGAACGGCCCGGGCCAGCCCAGCAAGACCATGAGTGTGTGGGCCAATTCCAAGGCCGCCTTCTCCAAGGACAGCTATTTGTGCCTGCTGTCGACCCACATGA
>JBGTNZ010000136.1:0-5458 GCA_041742805.1 Aestuariivirga sp. | reverse complement strand
GACAGGGCAGGGGCTGTTCTGGCGAGTGCCGGCAATCGCACCCTTGAGCTGAAGGATCCGACCGCGCATGCCGAGCTGTTGGCCATCCGCGCGGCGGCGCGCAAACTTGGCTCTGAGCGGCTCAGCGATTGCGATCTCCATGTGACGCTGGAACCTTGCGCCATGTGCGCGGCGGCAATTTCCTTCGCGCGCCTCCGCAGGCTCTATTTCGCGGCATCGGACCAGAAGATGGGGGCGGTGGAGCACGGTCCCCGCTTCTTTACGCAAGCCACCTGCCACCACGCGCCCGAGGTTTATGGCGGCATCGGCGAGGAGAGGGGCAGGGCGCTGCTGCGGAGGTTTTTCGAATCGCTGCGTTAAGTGGCCACTGTCGTTGTTGCCATCGGTGATATTGCGCGTTAATGCTGAGAGGGCATCAGTGCAACAAGGGGGAATCATCATGGCTCGCAAGGCGACACGACCCGCGAAAAAGAAATCTTCCGCGAAAAAGAAAGCCGGCGCCAGGAAGCCCGCCAAGGGCAGGGGCCGCGCCAGTAAAAAAGCCGCCCGGAAAACCGCCCGGAAAACGGCCCGCCCTGCCAAGAAGCCAGCCCGCCGCAAGGTCAGCGCCAGGAAACCGGCCCGCCGGGGGATCGTGAGGCGGGTGGTTGATGCAATCAGCCAGGCTGCGGCGCCGATTATGTCCAGCAACCCGAACGAAAAGCCAAGGGACGAGCAAGGCTGAGGCTGCACTCTAATCTTTCGGATTTGATATTGGCGGAGGGGGAGGGATTCGAACCCCCGGAAGGCTTGCACCTTCAACGGTTTTCAAGACCGCCGCGATAGACCACTCTGCCACCCCTCCGTTGGGCCGGACGGCTCGTCTGTAGCAGTAGTGATCGTGCAACTCAACGGCTCCGCAGTCCAAATGTGGCCCTACGGTTGACACGCAATTGCCATCGGGCTGCGGCATCTCGAATTGGGTTATGCGGAGGCAAGGATGAAGACGGTTTTGGGCACCTTGGCGATGGCCGCAACGATGTCGCTTGCCAGCACCGCGGCCCTGGCCGATGCGGAAGAGGCGGCGGGAGTCTGGATTATGGAAAAGGGCAAGATCACCGTGCGTCTTGCCCCTTGCGGCCGCGATCTCTGCGGCCGGATCGTTGCCATGAAGAAGCCGCTGGACAAGAAGGGCAGGCCCAAACGCGACAAGCATAACCCTAATCCCGCATTGCGGGACCGGCCGGTTATGGGATTGACCATCATGGCCAATATGAAAGCCGATGGCGACGGGCGCTGGGAAGGGGAGATTTACAACCCCGACGATGGCAACACCTATGCCTCATCCATGAAGCTCGACGGCAGGCGGATGAAGGTCAAAGGTTGCGTTATTTTCATTTGCGAAAAGATTACGTTCACGCGAGTCGATTGAGATGACAATGGGACGGGCGGGAATGCTTTGTCTGGCCCTTTGGCTGGGTTCCGTGGCGCCCGTGGCGGCTCAGGCGCTGCAGGAAATCCCGTTCGAGAAAAAACTGAAGCTGGCGAAAGTGGGCGACGAGGATGCCCAGCTCGCGGTCGCGGAAGCCTATGAGACCGGTATTGAGGTGGCCGCCGCCGATCCGGTGGAAGCGGCGAAATATTACCGGCTGGCGGCACTGCAAGGAAACCTCGAGGCGCAGTACCGGCTCGGGCGCATCGTGTCCAAGGGCGTCAAGGGCATCAAGCAGGATTTCACGACGGCAGCCAAGCTCTACCAGGCCGCGGCGGCCAAGGGCCATGCGGAATCAATGGATGCGCTGGGCCAGCTCTATCAGAACGGCCAGGGCGTGGAGTCCGACCTTGCCAAGGCGGTTGAATGGTACCGCAAGGGCGCGGACCTGAGATTCGCCAATGCGGAGAACAATCTCGGCGTCATGTACTTGAACGGCAAGGGCGTTGGCCGCGACCTGGGGGAGGCCTTCAAGCTGTTTGAGCGCGCCGCCGCCCAGGGGGATCAGTGGGGCCTCAATAATCTTGGCGGCATGTATGAGATGGGCTGGGCGGCGCCGAAGGATCAGGGCAAGGCTCTGGAATATTATCGCAAGGCGGAGGTGGCCGGGAATAAGGCGGCGGGCCAGAATATTCGCCGGCTGACAGCCACCGCCACAAGATAATTGCTCGCGCAACCTGCCGTTAACCATCTCTCCCAATCGTAAATTAAGGCTTCGGACGCGAATACTGCACCCGTGGATTTTGGGTCACATCAGGGACAATGAACCCTGAATGTCGAGCGGGCGGAGCGGGGCGAATGCGTTACCTTTCAATGTTTCCGGTGTTGATCGCCGTCGGGCTTGTTCTGGCGAGTTGCTCTTCGCATAAAAGCCAGCATGCCTCGCGCGATCCTTTCGCCGGCAAGGGCAGCCCATTGTATCCGGGCACGGGCCCAATCCCGATGGGGGGCGGGCGTTATCATGTGGGCAAGCCTTATCAGGTGGCGGGGCGCTGGTTCACCCCCAAGGAAGAGGTCAAATACGACAAGGAAGGCACAGCCTCGTGGTATGGCGAGGCTTTCCACCGGCGCATGACCTCGAACGGCGAGTGGTTCGACATGAACCGGCTGACCGCCGCCCATCCGACCTTGCCCTTGCCGAGCTATGTAAAGGTGACCAATGCCGGGAACGGCAGGGAAGTGGTGGTGCGGGTCAACGACCGGGGGCCGTTCGTCGGTACACGGATGATCGACATGTCGAAACGCGCCGCAATGGCGCTGGGGTTCAAGGGGCAGGGGATGGCGCCCGTGCGCGTCCAGCTGATTGGGCCAGCGCCACTCGACGACAATGGCACGCATCTGGCCGCGATGAACGAGGAATTGCGGCGGGGAACGCCGCTCCGCCGGATGATCGCGGCTGCAAGCAACGGCCGGGGCGAAGTTCAAGTAGCGGCGGCCCAAACGGAAGTGGAAGCGGATACGGTCATTTACGCAACGCCGGCGGAAGATTCATCCGGCCCCGCAGGTGATGAGTCCTATTACGTACAGGTGGGCTCGTTTGCCAATCCAGACAACGCCGAGCGCGCCCGCGAGCAGCTTGCCTCATCCTGGCCGGTGCAGGTTGCCGAACTCGATGGCGGGAACGGCACTGTATATCGTGTGAGGCTTGGGCCCATCGCCGGCCGGCCGGACGCCGACACAGCGCTTGAGCACGCGATCTTCCTCGGCCACCGGGACGCCCGCGTGATCGTGGCGCAATCCATGCACGCGGCGCTCTGAGTAAAGAATGTCATCGCCGGATTCATTCCGGCGACCCATTCCTCCGCCTTTCGATGGTCAACGCGCACTGAAAAATGGGTCCCCGGGACAAGCCCGGGGATGACAATAAGGGGGAGGCCCCGCGTTGCTTTTTAAGGCGAACGCCCGTAGTTTTGAGACTACGGAGAATTCAATATGAACCATCGATTGAGTTTTGTCTTGGCTATGGCGGTTTTGCTGGCATCGGCCACGGTGAGCTTGGCGCAAGAGGCATTTCAGACCACGGCTGCCCAGGCCATTCTGATTGATGGCCGGAGCGGTCTTGTGCTGTTCGAAAAGGACGCGGACACGCCGGTCCCCCCCGCCAGCATGAGCAAATTGATGACCGGCATCATGGTGTTCGAGGCGCTGCGCGACGGCACCTTGAAGCTTGATCAGGAATTTGACGTGAGCCAGAATGCCTGGAAGCGGGGCGGAGCGGCGGCAGGCGGCTCCACCATGTATGCGGAGCCCGACTCCAAGGTCAAACTTTCGGATCTCATCCAGGGCGTGATCGTGCAATCGGCGAACGATGCCTCGATTGCCATCGCCGAAGGCATGGCGGGAAGCGAGGCGGCGTTTTCTCAAAAAATGACGGCAAGGGCGCGGAGCCTGGGATTGGCGAAAGCTGAATTCCGCAATGCCACGGGGCTACCCGATCCCGCCCACCGCATGAGCGTGCGCGAGCTGGCGACGCTGGCCCGCTACATCAATCTGAATTTTCCGGAGTATTATAAATATTACAGCCAGCAGGAATTCACCTGGAACAACATCACCCAGAAAAACCGCAACCCTTTGCTGAAGGATTATCCAGGCGCCGACGGTATGAAGACCGGCTATACGAAGGAGGCAGGTTACGGCCTGGTGGGGTCCGCCATGCGCGGCAACCGGCGGCTCATCATGGTCGTTGCAGGGCTCACCAGCCTCAAGGAGCGTAAGCAGGAAGTTCAGAGGCTGCTGGACTGGGGGTTTGGCCAATTTCTCTCGATCGATGTCTATGCGAGGCATGACAGGGTCGGCAAGGCGACGGTGTGGGGCGGAACACAGCGCGCAGTCGACCTTGTGACGTCGGATGCGTTTCAGATTTCGCTCTCGGCGCGCGAGCAACAGTCCGTTGAGGTCAAACTGTTCTACACGGGGCCCTTGCTGGCGCCGGTGAAGGCAGGCACCAAAGTTGGCGAGATACGTTTCATGGTCGAGGGCGCGGTGGTGGCCTCCCTGCCGGTGGAGACCGCGGCGGATGTCGAGGCTGTCCCCTCGATGTGGAGCAAGGCGCTCGACAGCGTGATGATCATGACCTTCGGCGGCTGAGGTGGCCGGCCGTTTCATCACCTTCGAGGGAGGGGAGGGGACGGGTAAATCGACCCACATCAGGCGTCTCGCGGAACGGCTCAAAGCGCAAGCGCGAGAGCTTCTGTTGACGCGAGAGCCCGGCGGCACGCCGGAGGCCGAAGCGATCCGCAACCTTCTTGTGTCGGGAGAAGCGAGCCGCTGGTCGGCCACGGCCGAGGCGCTGCTCAATTATGCGGCGCGCGAGACCCATCTCGTGCAGGCGATCCGCCCGGCGCTGGAGCGCGGCGCGATTGTGTTGTGCGATCGCTTCATGGATTCAACCAGGGCCTACCAGGGCCATGCCGGCGATTGCCCCATGGCGTTCATCGATGCATTGGAGAAGGCAATCGTCGGCGCCACGCGGCCTGACCTGACACTCGTGTTCGATCTCGATCCGCAGGCGGGTCTGTCACGTGCGAAGGGCCGCACGGATTTGACGGTGGAAGACCGCTACGAGCGCAAAGGACTGGCGTTTCATCAACGGGTCCGCGAGGGGTTCCTCAATATCGCGCGCGCGGATCCGAAGCGCTGCCGCATCATCGATGCGGAACGCGAGCTGGAAGCCGTTTCGGCGCAAGTCTGGGCGCTTGCCAGCGAGGCTTTGGGCAATGGCTGAAGATTATGCCGACCCCCGCGATGCCCCGTGGCATCCACGGCGGAGGTGTGTGCTTTATGGTCACGCCGCCGCGGAGGATCGACTTCTGCAGGCCCTTCAATCGGGCAAGCTCCACCATGCCTGGCCGCGTTCGGGGCCAAAGGGAATCGGCAAGGCGACGCTGGCATATCGCTTTGCGCGGTTTTTGCTGGCGGCGCCCGATCCGGCGAAGCAGAAGGGCCTTCGTGTCGATCCGGGCAACAGTGCGGCACGCCAAATCGCCG
>JBGTNZ010000135.1:0-4290 GCA_041742805.1 Aestuariivirga sp. | reverse complement strand
AGGCGTCCCGCTTGTGTTTCCAGGCGGTCCAAAACCGGACCTAAACCCTTGGCAATCAAGTGGTCCCTAAGTCCCGGCCCGTCAAGGCCCGATCCCAAGGCGGCGCTATCTATGATTTGTGCACGGAGGGAGTCAAGCTCCTGCGACTCGAGCTCAAGCGCGGCAAATTCATCCAGAAACGCGTGCAGCAGCTCCGGGTGGTTGACCATGGAAAGGATGATCATCCGCTCCCGCCGCTCCGCTCCCCTGAGGTTCCTGCCGGCCAACGCCCGAAGCTGCGGGGATGGTGGCGCTGGAACATCCCAGGGTTTTTGGTTTTTGGCGAAAGGCAGGCGGCGGGTTTTCGCCGTACCGGCTCTCCACGGGCGCTTTCCGGTTTGCCAAAGCGCACCAAATCGCTCTGATATATCAGCAAGATAGTGCTTTCGGACGGTCTCATCACCAATCCGGTAAACCAGCTCCCGCACCTCCCGCTCGAATTGCGCCTTGCGCTCGGGGGTAGAGCGGTCGTTGCTGCTCAGCGCCCGTTGCCAAAGCATATCCGAGAGCGGCAGAGCTCCGTTGACCACGGATTTGACCGCTTCCGGCCCTTCCGACTTCAGCAGATCGTCAGGATCCTCGCCCTCAGGGAGCAGGGCAAATTTCAGCGAATGGCCTGGCTTCAGCAGCGGCAAGGCCAGATCAAGCGCCCGATGGGCCGCTTTGAGCCCGGCACCATCCCCATCGAAACACAGGACGGGTTCGGGCGCGACGCGCCATAACAGACCCAGCTGGTCCTCGGTGAGTGCCGTACCAAGGGGCGCCACCGCATGGGGCAATCCCGCCCGGTGCATGGCGATCACGTCGATATAGCCTTCAACGGCAATGACGGCGCCCTTCTCGTGGGCAGGTGCCCGGGCCTTGTCGAGGTTGTAGAGAATATTGCTCTTATGGAAGAGCGGCGTTTCCGGGGAATTGAGGTATTTGGCGGAAGCATCCTGGTTGAGGGCCCGGCCCCCGAAGGCCACCACCTTCCCCCGCGGATCGCGGATCGGGAACATCACCCGGTCGCGGAAGCGATCATAAGCAAATGGGATGTCGGGGCCGGAAATGATCAGCCCAGCCTCAGCCATCTGCTCAACTGTAATGTTTCTGGACGCCAGATAACTGCGCAGCGCCGAGCGATCGTCGGGCCCGTAACCAAGCCGGAACTCTTTTTGGATCGCCTGCGATAATTGCCGGTCCGCCAAATAGCCCCGCGCCTTGGCGCCCCTGGCCGATTGCAATTCCGCCTCGAAGAACGCGGCCGCTATTTCCATTACATCATAAAGGCTTGCGCGCTGTTCCTCGCGCTTGACATCGGCTTCCGTAAACTGCGGCATCGGCAGGCCAGCCTCCGAAGCCAACCGTTCCACCGCCTCCGGAAATTTCATCCCCTCCTTTTCAACCAGGAACGTGAAAATATCGCCGGAGGCCTTGCAGCCGAAGCAATGGTAGCGGCCTTTGCGATCTTCCGCATGGAAGGACGGCGTCTTCTCGCCATGGAACGGGCAGCAAGCCCAGAAGTCGCCTTTGCCAACATTGGTCTTGCGCCGGTCCCACGCCACCTTCCGCCCGACCACCGACGAGATCGAAACCCGGCCGCGAATATCGTCGAGGAATGAGGGAGGGAACCGCATATTGTCATCCTAGCAACATCGGAGAATTTTACCGAGTACGGGTTTCCTCGTGTTGACAACTTTGAACTACAAATGTATATACAAACGAGGGGCAGACATGGGATCGGAATGGGAACCTCTCGAATTTATCTTTGCCGGTTTTGCATGGGACAATGAGAAAGCTGAAATCAACAGACAAAAGCATGGCATCGATTTCGAAGACGCATCGCGCATCTTCAAAGAATTCGTCCTCGCGAAAGCACAATTCGAGGATGGGGAAGACCGCTGGCAGCGCATTGGTGTCACGAAAGCGGAAGAGGTCCTCGCCGTCATCACCGAGCGTAGCAACCGGTGCCGCATCATCTCCGCGCGACGCGCGAGCAAAAGCGAGCGCCAGCGGTATTACGCGTTTTTCCTATGAGGAGCTTTGGACTAGGTCGCCGGGCAAAACCGATTGGTCAAAGTTCGATGCCCTGACCGACGAAGATATCGCGAAGGCGGTGGCCGAGGATCCAGATGCAGCGCCCCTCGACATCGATTGGTCTACAACCAAAGTTTATTTCCCGAGACCGAAACAGGCAACGAGCCTCCGCATCGATCCCGATGTGCTCGCCTTTTTCAAGGCTACCGGCAAAGGCTATCAAACGCGCATGAACGGCGTTTTGCGCAGCTATATGCAGCATCAGCTTGACAGGAAATCGAACGAGTAAGCGCGAACGTCAGTTTTGCGGCATAGGTACTTTCGGCCAATCGGCCGTGACCTGTGCCTGAACCGGCCGCTCGATATAAGTCGCCAGAACAACGTAACTCTTCGTGGCCCGCACGCCCGGCAGCACATAGAGCTGAGACAGAAATTGCTCGAACGCATGGGCATTGGCGGTCCGAACCTTCATGATCACGCAGGTGTCGCCCGCCACCGAATGTATCTCTTCGACCTCGGGGAAATCCCGCAGCTTCATCATGCGCTGGCTCTTGCCCCAGCCTTCGGCATCCACATGCACGAAAGCCAGAAATGGTTTGCCCACGGAGGCGGGGTCGAGACGGGCGATGATCCTCGCCAATACACCAGACGCTTTCATTCGCTTCACACGCTCATGCACCGATGGTGGAGACAATCCGGCGATTTCGCCGATTTCCGCATAGGTCAGCCCGGCGTCATCCGTCATGGCGCCTAATATCTTTCGGTCGATTGCATCAAGCGCCTTGGCTCTCCCGTCTTTCGGCCGAATCCTGTCTGTATTTTCAACCATTGGTCCGTTTCCTGTTTCGCTCCGCTTAAGTTTTGCTTAGCGGATGGTGAGGGAAGGATATTCAACATGCAAATGACACCGAGAAACCCGGTGACGGGAATTTATCCGGCGACCGACTATTCCCATGCAATGGAGTTGGCAGGCGTTGCAAGATTGTTGTTCCTCAGCGGCACCATGGGACTCGATGAGAAGGGCAACGCCGCCAGCGATCTCGAAGATCAGCTAGCGCTGATCTGGAAAAATATCGAAACGATTCTCGCTCACGCCGACATGACGGTCGACAATATCGTGCGCCTCACCAGCTATCTGCGCGATGCGGCATTCGCCGATGCCAACATGAACGCCCGCCTCAAAGCCCTCGGTGGCAGGAGAATTCCAACCACAGCCATCGTGGCGGAAACGCTTGAGCCCGCATGGCTGGTCGAAATAGAGGTCATTGCTGCTGCGTAAGGAGGGTCGCTTCCGCTTCCGCCATGTAATTCCTATCGCGAGGCAGCGTATCCACCTTCTTCGCAAGCTGGATTTGGAACACCATCGACTTGCCATAACGGAAACCGAATTCCGTGCCGATCAGATAGAACTCCCACATCCGGCAAAAGCGTTCGTCAAGCAGCTCCGCAATCCGGGCACGGTTTTTCTGGAAACGCCTCTCCCATTCCAGCAGCGTTTCCGCATAGTGCAAACGCAACACTTCGATATCCGTGACCCACATCCCAGAACCTTCGATGGCGGCTAAGGTTTCCGAAAGTGCTGGAGCATAGGCGCCGGGGAAAATGTATTTGCGTATCCAGGGAACGGTAGCTCCCGGTCCGCCCCTCCGCCCGATTGAATGGAGCAGCGCCACGCCATCGTCGGTCAGCAGATTCGAGACCTTCGTGAAAAATTCCTCATAATGGCCAACCCCCACGTGCTCGAACATGCCGACCGATACGATACGGTCGAACTTTTCCGTGACATGGCGGTAGTCTTTCAATTCGAAACGCACCCGGTCCGACAGTCCGCGTTCACGCGCGCGTTTGGTTGCGAGTTCATGCTGCTCGACCGAGAGCGTCACGCCGGTCACATCGACGTCCGCCGCTTCGGCCAGATACATCGCCATGCCGCCCCAGCCCGATCCGATGTCGAGAACCTTCTGGCCGGCCTTCAGCGCCAGCTTCGCTGCGATGTGACGCAACTTGTTGCGTTGCGCGGTCTCCAGTGAATCATCAGGCTTAAGAAAATAGGCGCAGGAATATTGCATGTCGCTATCGAGGAACAATTTGTAAAGCTCATTCGACAGATCGTAGTGGTGGGCGACATTCTTGCGCGCCCGCGCTGCCACGTTTCTCTGGGTGAGACGGCGAAATTTCTTGAATCCCCCCCGCAGCATCCGCTGCAGCGGCTGGCTTCGCAGGTTCGACCGG
>JBGTNZ010000134.1:0-9766 GCA_041742805.1 Aestuariivirga sp. | reverse complement strand
ACCGCCGCAAGCTGGAATGAACGTTGCGCGCTTTCAGCGGCCCGGCCCACGCCCTGGCTGTCGGAGCCGATCATGCTGATGGCGCCGATGTCGTGCAGCACGTCTTCCGCACGCATTGTTTCCGCGCGGGCCCGGCCCTGGATGAACGCCATATCCGTGGGAACCGCCTTGTTAAGATTGTGACATGTGATGAGCATGTCAATCTCTTCATCATAGGTGTTGATCGAGAATGGGTTTGTCGGGTTGGTGGAGCTGGGCATGATGTTCGGCTCCATCACGCAGCGCATGATATCCGGCGCATTGCCGCCGCCGGCACCCTCGCAGTGATAGACATGCATCACACGGCCGTTAATGGCGGCGAGCGTGTCCTCATAGTAACCTGTCTCGTTCAGCGTGTCGGCGTGGATTTGCACCTGGAAATCCAGCTCGTCAGCGAGATTCATCGTCGCTTCGATGGCAGCCGGCGATGAAGACCAGTCCTCGTGGATCTTGAGACCTGTCGCTCCGCCGAGGACCACCTGCTCCTCCAGCGCGCCGCGGGTGGCGCCGTTGCCTTTGCCAAAATTGCCGAAGTTCAATGGAATATCCGCCATGGCCTCGAGCATGCGGTGCAAGTTGAATACACCGGGGCATTCGATGCCAACGGTCTTCGGCCCCGACCCACCGCCGATCACCGTGGTGAAGCCCGCATTCTGATATTCGAAGAGTTGCTGCACCGAATCGAAGTGGGGATGAATGTCCACGAAGCCGGGGGTGCAGATCATGCCTTCCACCGAGAGAATGTCTGTATTCGGCGCAACGATGAGGCCGGGGGTGATATTCATCGTATCGGGGTTGCCGGCCTTTCCGACACCGACGATCATTTGGTCCTTGATGCCGATATCGCCCTTCACAACGCCGAGGATGGGGTCGATGATGACGGCATTTGTCACCACCAGGTCCAGCGCGCCGTCGCTCGCTTTCCACTTCGAAGCTTGACCCATGCCGTCGCGGATGGTCTTGCCGCCGCCGAAGACAAGCTCATCGCCGTAGGTCGTATAGTCATGCTCGATCTCGGCAATGAGGCCGGTGTCTGCGAGATGGATGCGGTCACCGGTGGTTGGGCCGTATTGCGCCGCATAGTCGGCACGGTTGATTTTCATGCTCATGGAGGGATCCCCTATTTCTTACCGGACTTGGATTTCTGTTCACCGAATTTCTTGTCTGGCGCTTCCCTCACCTTGTAGCGCTCACCCTCGAAACAATAGCCGTGCGCGCGCAGGCGTTGCATGGTCTGCTCCTTGATGATCTCAGAGCGCACAGTACCGTTGGTCATACTGTTCATGCCATATGCGACCTCACGCCCGACGTAGGTCGTCACCTGCACCTTGCGGCTCTGGCCCGGCTCGAAGCGCACGGCAGTACCGCTCGGGATGTCGAGCCGCATGCCGAAGGCCGCAGCGCGGTCGAAGGCCATGGCCTTGTTGCATTCCGCGAGATGGTAATGCGCGCCGATCTGGATTGGCCGGTCGCCGGTGTTGATGAGGATGAGTTCCTTCATTGGGCGGCCATCGTTGATGACGATGTCGTCCGCGGCAAAATCGATGGCGCCGCAGTTCTTGGCGTCGCCGACATCGAAGGCTTCAGCAGGGATGACGGATTTGGGAAGGGGAGGACGGGACCAGGCCATGCGGCGTTCCTTTCGGCTTGTACTCAATCTCGGATGGGGTTCATGATCGTGATCAGCTTCGTTCCATCGGGGAACATGGCCTCGACCTGCAGGATGGTCATCATCTCCGGTACGCCCACCATCACGTCCTTACGTTTCAGGATGGTTGCACCGTATTCCATCATGTCGGTGAGCATGGGAATGCTGCCCTCGCGCGCGCGCTCGAGGAGTTCGTCGACGATTACCGCAGTTGCCTCCGGATAGTTGAGCTTGATACCCCGATCGAGACGCCTGCGGCTCATCTCCGCGGCGGTCCAGAGCTGAAGGCGTTCCTCTTCTCGAAGTGTCAGGTGCATCGCGACGGTCCTCTATTTAGTGGCCATTTCAGGAGGGAAAGTGAACTCTTCCGCCGAGCAGTGAAGAAGTCCCAGAAGGGGGCTACCAGAAAGGGGGATGGTGCGCTCGCCTACTGCTAAGCAGCAAAAACCGTTGAGTAAATAGTGCTGAGACCGATCACGATGGTAACGCAGCCAACGCCGACCTGGAGAATGCGGTTCGCCAAAGTGAGGAAACCCGCGGTCAAGACTAGCGGCAGTCCAATCGCAAAGCTGACGAGTCCCATGCCCACCATGGAGCCGATGCCAAAAAGAAATATGTAAGCCACGCCCTCCCAGGCCGTGGGACTTTGGGTCACCGTAATGAGAAGAAGGGCCGCGGAGCCCGCCATCCCATGAGTCATCCCCACCAACAGCGCCGGCCAGCTGAAGCCATGCGCGTGCTCGTGAACCGACTGAGCGTGCGGCCTTGAATCGAAGGCATGGCTGTGCGCGTGAAAATGCGCTTGGCCATCGCCGTGCCGGTGCGCGTGAAAATGCACTCGGTCCTTCCACATCCGCCACAACAAGCGGCTCCCGAGACCCACGAGCATGATGCCGACAGCCGCCTCCAGTTTCGTCGCAAGCCCCTCCGGGATCGTCATGCCCAACAGAAGTGCTAATCCGGCGAATAGAAACAGCGTAATCGTATGACCAGCGCCCCAGGTGAGGCCACGCGCCACGATTTCAGATAAACGTGCCCGTCCTGCCGCAAGGCTGGACACCGCCGCCAGATGATCGGCCTCCAAGGCATGGTGCATGCCGACAAGGACGGCCAGCGCGAGCATTGAATACATTGTAAGGAAACCTATGAACTTGCTCCATTGAATAGGCGCTCCTGCGGTGTGGCAATACCCACATATGGTAGTGCCATGTCGCGTTAATCTTGTCTCGGCGGTAGTTGACACAACTCCAGCTTGGTCGCGCCGGGGCAATGATCAATTGCAGCTGCCTCGATAGGATCGGCCTTAGCTTGTTTGCCGACGGCATACCTGAGATAACGGCATGCGCGGGGATAGTGAGCGTCGGCCACATCAAGCGCGGCAGTTATTCGATCAAGCTCGTCGCCATCGGTGGGTCGCGATCTGCCGGGTCTCGAGGCCCGTTAATATCGTCTCCGCCAAACCTCTGGCAGAAACTGGATTGTCTAGGCTTACAGTTCTTCCCACGGGAAAGTGTCTAGACGAGTGGCACCGTCTCGGCCGATGAGAACCTGAGTTTCGAGCTTGATACATTCGCCGGCATTTTCTTCGCCAATCAAGCTTTCGACACACACTGTCATGTTTTCCTCTAATCGCCCCTCATAGGCGCGTCCGAAATCGGGACCATAGGGCGCAACCGGATATTCGTCGGCCAACCCAACTCCGTGCAGCGCGGCGGCATAGCGCCGGGCGAGGTATTTCTCCGGGATCACCCATTGCTTCTCATTGAACTCCCTGAACGTCATTCCCGCCTTGATGACTGATACGTTGTGATGAATCTGATCGACCGCGGCCGAATAAAGCTCATGCTGCTTGCTGGACATGCGCGTATGGCCGCAGGTCCATGAGCGCGACAGATCGGCGCAATAGCCGTAGGGGCCGATGAGATCAGTGTCGAAAGCGATAATTTCGCCCAATTCGACGACGCGGTCCGAACATTCCTGGTACCAGGGATTGGTGCGGGGGCCGGAGGCCAGAAGCCGCGTCTCGATCCACTCGCCGCCGGAACGGATGTTTTCGAAGTGAAGCTCAGCCCAGATCTCGTTCTCCGTCTTGCCCGGCAACGAGTGCTCGTACATCCGGGCCATGCCCGCTTCGCAGACCCGGATGGTCCAGCCCATAAGGGCCAGTTCGTCGGGGCTCTTGATGCAGCGGGCGTGCTCGGTCAGTTCCTGTCCCTCTACGAGAGTGACGCCGCGCTTGAGCAACGCATGGACGCCCAACGGCTCCACCTTGTCCACCGCCAGGCGCATGTTCTTGCCGCCACGCTCCTTGAGAACTTCCACGATTTCATCGGCCCACTTCCCGACGCGCTGGTTGATGTGCTCGCCTACGGCGAAATAAAACCATACCGTGCCTTTCCGCACCTCATCGATTGTTTCAATCCCGTCGGCCACGTGCTCGGCGCCGTCATATTCGAAATCGATCGCATGGCCGTCAGCACAGACTAAGGCGTAGTGTGACGCGTTGTGGGTCATCCACACTTGCATGTTGGAAACATCAAGCGCGTAGCGGATGTTGACGGGATCACAAAGCAGGATGGCGGCACAGTCGTGCTTCTTTACCTGATCCACCAAGCGTTGCTTGCGGTAAGAGCGCGCTGCCTTAAGCGTCGCGTGCGGTATTGGGCTCTTGAGCGGCTTGTCGGCGCCAGCGGCGTTCAGATATGCCTTTTTCCGGGCGTCCTTGAAAATTTCAACCATGATTGTCCTGTCGCTACGTTGGATTTGATGCAAGACTCAAGTTACTGACGCCACTCATATAAACAATCGCGGGTGATGCCGCCGCAATTTGCCGCGATAATGCTCTGTCGTCCATTTCATGATTGGTCCCTCGTGGGTGATTGGCTTTGCCTAAAAATGCCGCTCCATCGCGCCAAATATGCGGGCAAAGGCTGGCGAGATATTCTTTACTCCTGCATCGCAATGCTGTTGATGCCGTGGTGCTTCGACAGGTTTGCGGGCACATGCAAGGCTACGACCTCCGCCGATGCCAATCACCATGTCATCGGACGACGTCAGATCGGGGCTGCCAAGCAGATTGCACCTTCACGTCAATTTCGGGAGACCTTGCCGTCACTGGATCTTGTCTGCTTCCAATCTGATCGTCCACATGCCATGATTAATCTAGCCCAACTAGGGTATCACGCGATAAGTTTGACGACATTGGCCAAAAAAAACCGCGTCACGTCGAATGGTCATCGAATATCCCAAAGACGCGTGGGATAACTGCGATGAAGGCGCCTCCCCCATCCATTGACACGCCCGGATGAGACAGGCAGCCGGTCTGTCACCGTGCCGGAACTGGAGCATCGACGACAAGTATCTCCCTTGATGCTTACGCGCGACCCTGCGCCGGTGTGGCCGCGAATGTGCGCCGGCCAATCAGTTCTGCAGGCTCAATGTGACACGCAATCTCATGGCTCGCCGAGAGGCGCCGCATCGGCGGTGCCTGCGTATCGCAGATGGCGCCCATCTTGCGATGGCACCGGCGGCGAAACGGTTTCGATCTGCCGCGAACTCGACGCGAAGACCCCGGATATCCAGCAACGGCTTTAAGCTTTCGTGGGCTGTTGGTTCGGTTTTATGAGGAAAGCGGGCGTGCTCATGGTTTCCACGCTTCCTGCAGCCCGTCCGCTAGGAGATTGAAACCCAGAACAAGGCTGACGATCGCGATTGATGGCGCCACCGACATCAGCGGCCACACACTAAGGACCGTTGTGCCTTCATAGACCATGCCGCCCCAATCGGGATTGGGTGGCGGCAAGCCCAGCCCGAGGAAACCCAGAATGCCGATCGTGATGATCGTGTAGCCGATGCGCAGGCAGAAGTCGACGATCAGCACGCTACGGCAATTCGGCAGTATTTCCACGAGCATGATGTACAGTGCGCTTTCACCACGAAGCTTCGCCGCGGCGACATATTCCTGCTCCCGAAGGCCGAGAACCAGACCGCGTGTTATGCGTCCGATACCTGGCGCGGAAGCGATCGTCGTGGCGATCACGATATTGATGACCGACGGGCCGATATTGGAGATCAGGATGACATAGAACACCAGCACCGGGAAGGCGAGGATGACATCGGAAAACCGGCCGATCAGGGCGTCGGCCCAACCCCCATAATAGCCCGCCATCATGCCGAGCATGATGCCGGCGGTCATTGCCACCGCGACCGACAAAGGTGCAACGATCAGCACCGTGCGCGCGCCGAAGATCAGCCGGGCCAGCATGTCCCGTCCCAGAATGTCGGTGCCGAGCCAGTGGGCGGCCGACGGATTGGGATTGGCCAGCGCCATCGCGTCCTGCTCCGTCGGCGAATACAAGGGAAGCACAGGTGCTAGGATGGCAACAACGATCCAAAAACCGACAAGCAAGAGTCCCGCCACAGCCGTTCGTGACCGCAGGATGCCGATCCCTTTTTTTTGGCGCCTTGCAGTTCTGGCCCCGCTCATTTCGCCTAGTGTTACATCCTGCTGCACCATGGCTCAACCGACCCTGATGCGGGGATCAAGCATCATGTAGCCGAGGTCGCCGATGAATTGTGTCGTGACCGCGATAGCCACGGTCACCAAGGTCGCGGCCTCGAGCGTGGCGATGTCGCCGAACAGGCTCGCCTCCAGCAGCAGACGGCCAAAGCCCGGATAGGCGAAGACGAGCTCCGTCACGACGACGCCGCTGATCAGGAAATTGATCTGCAGCAGCAGCACCGTGAAAGGCGCGATCATCGCGTTACGCAGCGCGTGACCGAACACGACGCGCCTTGTACTCATTCCCTTCAAAACGGCTGTGCGAATAAAAGGCCGTTCCATCACGCCGATCATCGAGACCCGGATCATGCGCGCGACGTAGCCGAAATCGTAGATCACCAGCACTGCGACTGGCAATATCAGTTGCGATGGGATTGGCCAGCCGCTGTCGGAATTGAGCGGGCTCGTGCCCGGCAGGAGCGGCCACAGGATGACAAACAGTGTCACCAGAAAGACGCCCGACGCGAACTCGGGAATGGAGGTGAATGTGATGCAGGTAATTGACAGCGCCCGGTCCATCACGCCGCCTTGCTTGAGACCGGACAAAACCCCGAATGCGATTGACAGCGGTATGATCAGCAGAAACGCTATTCCCGCCAGAAGTGCCGTGTTGGCCAGCCTGTCCCAGATCACGTCGTTGACCGGCAGCTTGTTCAAGGTCGAGTAGCCGAAATTGCCGAAATACTGGGCGCCGCGCGGATCGGTGAAGTTGAGGCCCGTGCTCGGATCCTGCAGTGGGTCCGGTATCGCGCCGACGAGAACGCCAACCCATCGGCCGTAGCGGACCAACAACAGGTCGTTGGCGTTGAGCTTCTCGGTTAGCAGATCGACCTGCTGTTGCGTAGCAAACTGCCCGAGAGACTTGCGCGCCACGCTTCCGGGTGTGAATTCGGATACCGCAAACACCAGAAATGAAGCCGCGACCATCGTCAGCAACATCATTGACAGGCGTTTGACCATGAAGCTCGCCATTCGCCGTGCTGGTCCGATCTATGCAGGTCTAAGGCGATGCCGGCCGCCAGGTGGCGGCCGGGTAATGAACGGGAGGCTCAGGCCACAACCGCATACCGGTGGCCGAAGACATAACCCGTCGGATGCAGTTCGAACCCTTTCACTTTCTTGTCCATCGCCGTGGCGAAGGTTCGCCAGTACGGCTGTATGATCGGGCCCTCTTCCTGCATGATCTCTTCGATCCTCGCCATCACCTTGCTGCGCTCCTTGGAGTCGAGGATGCCTTCCGCCTGAGTCAGCAACTGATCGAACTCCGCATTGGAGAAGCGCGACTCGTTCCAGGCCGCGTTGGAACGATAGGCTAGCGATAGTATCATAATGGCAAGCGGGCGATGGCCCCAACCCGTCACGCTGAACGGTGACGTCTTCCACACCTCCCAGAACTGGGCACTGGGCAGCACTTTGATATTAACGCGAATGCCGATGTCCTTGAGTTGCTCGGCAATAACCTGCGACGTGCTCAACTCCCAGTGCGGATCGGGGCGCGTTGTCATTTCGCACTCGAACCCGTCCGGATAGCCGGCTTCCGCAAGCAGCGCCTTGGCTTTTTCAATATCACGGCCGTATTTCGGCAATGCCGCGTATTCGGGGTGAGACGGCGCCACGTGATGGTCCTCCGCCGGCTTTCCCTCGCCGAGCAGGGCTGTCCGGATCACCTTGTCACGATCGATGGCAAGCCGCATTGCCTTGCGGACTCGCTTGTCCTTGAATTGTTCAGCATCCCAATGGACCCGCGCGACGGCCGTCTGGGTCGTTTCAGTGCTGTAAATTTCGACATGCGTAAAGGTCTTCATCGCGTTGATCTGCGCTGCATCCGCTTGCAACAGACCATCGACCTGCTTTGAGGCCACCGCGGCGATGGAGGCGCCGGGGTTATCGCCCAGATCAACAAATTCGAACGTCTCGAGATATGGGCCTTCGCCCCAATAGTCGGTGCGCGCCTTGAACTTGGCATTCTTGCCGACGATATACTCGGTCAACTCGAAAGGTCCTGTGCCGTTCGAGCCGGGTCCGAATGCACCATTCTCCTCCGGGTCGAGGATCGCCATCGGGTAGTGGAACAGATGCTCGGGCACAGCGACCTGCGGTGAAAAGGCGTTCAACCGCACCGTGTGGTCATCGACCTTTTCGATCGCATTGTCGGCCCACAGCTTGCTGGATTTCTTCGGATTGCCCTGTTCATCCTTTTCGCCGGTCTCATATTCCTGGACCAGATAGCCGGTGAATAGCCCTAGCACCGACGAGCCGACAGCCGGATCAGAAACCCGCTTCAGGTTCCACACGACATCATCGGCGGTGAACTGGCGGCCATTGCGCCATTTCACATCCTTGCGGATATGCAGTGTCCACGTCTTCAAATCGGCGCTGACCTCCCACTTCTCCAGCAGGTAGGGTTGCGTAATGTTGTTGTGATCGGTAAAGGTAAGATATTCGCAGACCTGCCGAACGACATTCGACTTTTCGTGGAAGTCCACAGCATGCGGGTCCTTGATCTCCATGCAGCGCATGCCTATCCGCAAATTGCCACCCTTGGGCAGATCCTGCGCCCTTGAAGCGCCGGTCGGATCGGCCATTCCGAGCGCCGAATAGGCTGCGGCTGCGGAGAGCCCGAGCAAGGTCGCCTGCCTCAAGAAATCCCGGCGAGAAATGGCTCCGCCGGCCAGGTCATCGAGAAGCGTCGGAATATACGGGTGCGGGTACTTTTCCAATGTCAGTCTCCAGGGTTTTCACTTACTCGGTTTGTCGGTGACGTCGAAATTATGGAGGTCCGCGGTCTACTCAGGCTGCAACCCGCTAGGCAACCGGATGTCGTACTGGACAATTCCGCCGACAAAACTTCCGTTGCCGCGTCGCTCTTAAGAAGAGGCGCTCTCTCCCGAATAAAAGCTACTCCCGGCGCAAGGGAAGGCAAACGAAGATTGATTGCTCAATGGCATCGGTTTTTTTGGCCAATGAGGGTCTTTAGATGGAGTCAGCGGGCCGAAAAACCACCATCCACCAGAAAGTCCGACCCGGTGACGAACGAGGAGTCCGACGACAGGAGAAACGCGGCCGAAGCGGCTATCTCATCCGGCCGCGCAATGCGCCCCGGAGATTTCCTTTACCGAGGTCCGCGTCGGCCGTTTCCAGATCAGGCCAACGCTGTAGCAACCGCGACGTCGCCACTGAGCCTGGCGAGAGACTGTCTACTCGTATTCCTTCGCCCGCATGGTCTATGGCCATCGCTCGGCCAAGTGGACAAGGCCCGCTTTTGCGGCGCAAGAGGCGACCGACATTGCCGTAGCGACGCTGCCGAAATGTGATGCGATAAAAACGATGGACCCGCCGCCACTGGCCCCCATGCGGGTACACTATATTTGCTCACCGCCCCTGTCAGGCGAGATGTCCGATGTCGGCATAGCGAACTTTGCCGTCAACGCCATCGATCACGACGCAGTGCCTGTCGTTAATTTCGTCGGTGAGGCCGATGCGGCCACGCGGCCGACGATTCTTGAATTCCCCTTGGG
>JBGTNZ010000133.1:0-3446 GCA_041742805.1 Aestuariivirga sp. | reverse complement strand
CAACCGCGAGCCAGGTCTTTCCGCCGAACAATTATTGAAAGACGCCACCCTCGCACTTTACGAAGCCAAGCGGCGCGGCAGCGGCGCGATCGAGATATTCCGCCCCTCCATGCGCGATGACCATGCGGAGCTCGTCGTCCTCGAACAGGAACTTCGCCGCGCCATCGAGCGCAACGAAATCGAGGTTCATTACCAGCCGATTGCCCGGTTGGCGGATATGAATCTCGCTGGCTTCGAGGCGTTGGTGCGCTGGCGTCATCCCACTCTCGGCCTGCTGGCGCCGGAAAGCTTTATCGGCCTTGCCGAGCAGACCGGAATGATCAAGGACATCGGCCGGGCCGTGCTCAATGAAGCGGGGCGGCAGCTTGGCATCTGGCAGCGCTCGTTCCGCCAGGCCGAGCCCGTGTTTGTGGCCGTGAATATTTCCTCCGCCCAGCTGATCGAGCCCAGCCTGATCGAGGATATCGCCCAGGTTCTGTATCGCGAGACCGTCAGCGCCGGAAGCCTCAAGATCGAGGTGACCGAATCTCTCGTCATGCAATATCCCGAGCTGGCCGGGCACATTCTTGAGCGCTTGAAGGAGCTGGGCGTGGGCTTGTCCTGTGACGACTTCGGCACCGGCCATTCTTCGCTATCGAGCTTGCGCAAGATGCCCTTCGATACCTTGAAGGTTGACCGTACTTTCATCGCCGCCGATGCTATCGACGAGCGGGCCATGGTGATCCTTGAAGCAATTGTCGCCATGGCCCATGCGCTGGGGCTAGAGGTTGTGGCGGAGGGGATAGAAAACCAGGAACAGGTCGACCGGCTTGGCGTCCTCAATTGCGATCTGGGCCAGGGTTATTTTATCGGAAGGCCAATGACCGCCAAGCAGGTCACGGACGCCTTCACGGGCCTCCCATACACCGCAAGCGGCCATACCGCCATCACCTGGCTGTGGGAACGGGCGGCGAAAGATCCAGCCCCCGTGCCGCTCACCGCAGAAGTGACATCCGCTGGCATCGTCGAATCCCAAACCCGGCAGACGATGCCACAGGCCGAAACGGAACCCGCTAGGGCCGAGACCGTTATGGTGGCCGAGACGCCCGAACCAGAAGCCGTTCAGCCTTCGATTCCGCCGTTGGGTTCAGCACCGAGGGCGCCGCGTATGATGAAACCCGATGCGGACATCGTCACCGGGATAGAAAAACCTGCAATCGATGGCGCGGTGGCGAAGAGTGAAACGGAAGCGCCGCGTAGGGTACGCAAACGCCGCAAACGGATCGCCGCGGTGGACCAAGCCAAACGCGCCGCCAAAAAACTGCAATCGACGCCTCACTGAAAGCCTCGGAGACTACGCGTGGCCCGCCTCGCTGGAGAGCATGGCGGGATCGACACCGATCTTGGCGAGCGCGCGGCCGTATTTATCCTCATGGGACGTTCCGAACAGCAGCTCCTCGTCAGCCGCGCAGTGAAGCCAGCCGTTGTGCTGAATTTCGTCCTCCAGTTGGCCCGGCGCCCAGCCGGAATAGCCGAGCGCCAGCATAGAGCGTTTCGGTCCTTCTCCCTTGGCCATGGCGCGGAGAATGTCGAGGGTGGCCGTGAGCGCGATGCGCGGCGTCACAGGCAGGCTTGAATCCGCCGCGAAGTAGTCGGAGGTATGCAGCACGAACCCCCGGGCGGGCTCGACAGGCCCGCCAAACTGCACCGCCATCGCCATGATCTCCTCGGGTATATCAGCCCCGCCTGTCTCGGGAACGATATCGAGGCGCGAAACCAGATCGCCAAAATTCATCATGGGCGCCACCTTATTGACGATGATGCCCATCGCTCCATTCTCCGAATGGACGCATAAATAGATCACCGAATGATCGAAGCGCGGATCGCCCATTCCCGGCATGGCGATAAGCACCTGGCCATCAAGATGGGTTCGTGCCTTCATAAGCTGGTCTCCCGACACAAACTATCGCGGATCGGCCCTCCCGTCACCCGGGTTGTGACAGGAACGTGATTGGCAGATGCCGCTTCGTCCTTCATATAGGCAGCCATGAATCGCCGGACAATGATAGCCAGTCTCGCGAGCCTTCCCCTTGCGGGCATCGACGTGCTGGCGCAGTCATCTCAGCCCTACCGGGTATCGCTGATCGGTGGTGCTTACGACGGGCGGGCGTGGCTCGCGGGTATCGCGGTTGATCTCGCCAAGGACTGGAAGACATACTGGCGCATGCCGGGCGAGGCGGGCATTCCGCCGCAGTTTGACTGGACCGCTTCGCGAGGCGTCGGTGGCGTTGAGGTGCTCTACCCCTTGCCTCGCCGATTGCACGACTTGAGCGGCGAGACCGTGGGTTACGAGCACCAGGTGGTCTTTCCGATAATCGTGAAGCCCAAGCCGCCAGCGACGGCGGCTGAACTTCATCTCGATCTCTTCTTCGCTGTCTGCAAGGATATCTGTATTCCGGCAAAGGCCAACGCTAGACTCATGCTTGGCAGCGCGAATACTGGCGAGGCTGGCGTCGTTGATGAGTGGCTGAAGCGCATTCCTGTTCCCGGAACGGTAGTTCGATCGGCGGCTGCGGTAACGGACAGCAACAAAACCGTTCTCGTGGCCAAGCTCGCCCGCCCCGTCGATGATATCTTTGTCGAGACAGAAGGCTCCGCATATTTCCGCAAGCCCGAGTTCTCGGCTGACGGCTTCGAAGCGCGTCTCCCGGTCGATAATGTGAAGGATGCTGCCCAACTCAGGGGGCTTCGTCTTAATTTGACCGTTGCCACCCGCGGTGCTGGTATTGAGCAGGCTCTCACTGTCGAGTAAGGGAGCGCCATGACCATCAAGCCCGGGGACCGCCTGCCAGCGGCCGAATTTTTCACCATGACGGCCGACGGTCAGCAAAAGCTTTCGACCGACGTGATATTCGCGGGCCGCAAGGTGGTGCTGTTTGCCGTGCCCGGGGCTTTCACGCCGACTTGCACGATGGATCATCTGCCAGGCTTTTTGAGGGCAACCGACGCATTCAAAGCCAAGGGCGTCGACACCATTGCATGCACATCGGTGAACGATGTGCATGTGATGACGGCCTGGGCCGAGGCCACGGGCGCCGGCGGCAAAATCATGATGCTGGCCGACGGCAATGCCGACTTCGCGCGAAGCGTGGGCCTCAACACCGATCGGACGAAATCCGGCATGGGCGAGCGCTCGCTGCGCTATTCCATGATTATTGAGAACGGCGTGCTTAAGGCCCTGAATGTCGAGGACAAGCCCGGCCTCAATGTCTCCAGCGCCGAGATGGTTCTCAGCCAACTTTGAACTTCTTGAAGGGCGCCATGCCTTCGCGCGCCAGCTCGTCGGCGCGCTCATTATCGCCATGGCCCGAGTGGCCTCTGACCCAATGCCACGAGACCTGATGGCGGCCGGCCGCCGTGTCCAGGCGCTGCCAGAGGTCGGCGTTTTTGACGGGCTTCTTGTCCGA
>JBGTNZ010000132.1:0-7867 GCA_041742805.1 Aestuariivirga sp. | reverse complement strand
GCCGGTTCTAATGGTGCCGTCACGATTTTCTTTGGTCATGTCATTCTCCCTTTTTTGATTGGTTGTTGCGTTGTTCGCGCCGGTTCCGCCTCCGCCAGGAAGCAAAAAGCCTTGCTCCGCCGGCCAAGTCAGCCAGACGGTGTTGCGTTCAGAAAGGACGGAATTCGCGATTCCCGTGGGAACCGACAGGCTCAGTTTCGAACCCCCATGCGTGGCAAGCTCGAGCTTCGTCGCACCGCCCAAATAGGTAGCGGAGGCTGCTGTCGCGGCGATGCTGTTGCCGCAAGGCGGCGGATCGCGGGCTATCGACATATGTTCGGGCCGGATCGCCAATACGGCATCAGTTCCGAAACGGCCAAGGGAGCCGCGCAAAGACACCGGACGATCCTCACAGAGACCGCTGACGCCGCCGCTTTCGTGGCGGATAGCCGTTAGCGGCAGCATGTTGATTTCACCCAGGAATTCGGCAACGAAACGGTTTGCCGGCCGCTCGTAGACCTCCTGCGGTGCGCCGACCTGCAACAGCTCGCCATGATTGAAGATGGCCACGCGCGAGGATAAAGCGAGTGCCTCGGACTGGTCGTGGGTGACGAAGACGAACGTCGTTCCGGTTTCCTCGTGGAGTCGCTTCACCTCCGCCTGCATCTGACCCCGCAGGCTCTTGTCGAGCGCGGAAAAAGGCTCGTCGAGCAACAGCACGACAGGTTCGAAGACCAGCGCGCGGGCCAGAGCCACACGCTGCTGCTGACCGCCAGAGAGTTTGGCCGGGAGCTTGTTCTCATGCCCCCTTAAGCCCACGCGCTCAATCATTTCGGCGACACGGCGCTTGATCTCGGCGGCGGGTTTCTTGCGCACTTGCAGCGGGAAGGCGATGTTGGCTTCGGCGCTCAAATGAGGGAACAGTGCATAACCCTGGAACACCATGCCGGACGAGCGCTGCTCTGCGGGTCTTGCCGTGATGTCGATACCATCGCTGAGCAGTCTACCTTCGCTTGGCTCCAGAAACCCGGCGAGGATCATGAGAAAGGTCGTCTTGCCGGAGCCAGAAGGCCCGAGCAGCGTCAGGAATTCGCCGCGGCCAATGTCGAGAGACACATCCTTGAGCGCCCGGAATGACCCGAAGGCCTTGCCGATCCCGATCGCCTTGATTTCCGCGGCCCGTCCAGGCTGATGCATTCCGCCACCTTGACTGTCCTTCCAAAATCGTAGGCAGAGTTTCTGTTCACCGCAATCGAATAGTTTTCGCCTTACCGGCAAATTTCATTCACCTCAATTTGCCCGGCTTCGTCATTCATAAGCCAATTCTGGCGACAGCCTCGGCTTCGATGAGGCGGGATTTCAGCCATGTTGCAAAAGCGGTGAGCAATGGCAATTCCGCTCGGGAATGCCCCATCACCAGGTAATAGGAGCGCGTCGCCTTGATGACGGCATCGAACGGCCGCATCAGCTGACCTTCGCGCATGGCGGTACGGCACGTCAGTTCATCCCCCATCGCGATGCCTTGGCCGGCGATCGCCGCGGAGAAGACCAGGTTCATGTCCGAAAAAACGATGCCGCTTTCCGGGTTCGGATTGACCACGCGCGTGAGCGCCATCCAGCGGGTCCAGTCCTCGAAGTCACCCAGATGCAGCAACGTCGCGCGCATCGCGTCGGCCGGTTCGGCGAGACCGCCGAGCTTGTTGAGAAGTGCTGGGCTGCAAAGGGGGGTGAATTCCACATCGCAAAGGAGTTCCACAGCGCAGTTCGGCCAATTGCCATCGCCATATGCGATGAAGGCGTCCGCCGTCGGGTCGCTGACGTCGTCGAGCTTGCGCGGCGTCGTGATCTGGAGAGATATATCCGGGTAGAGCTCCTGAAACTCTCCGATATGCGTGCAGAGCCAGAGCGATGCGAAGCCCGGCGTGCAACTGATGGTCAAGGCCCCGACCAGGCCTCGCCCATGCTGCATGCCCGCGTCTCCCAGCATCGTCAGCGCCTTGCGCACGTCGTTGGCGTAACGTTTGCCACGAACGGTCAGCGCGATGCCCTTGCCAACGCGTTCGAGCAGCCCGAATCCCAGATCCCGCTCAAGCAGCCGAAGTTGGTGACTGACGGCGCTTCTCGTCAGGCTCAACTCTTCGGCGGCGCTCCAGACCGCACCGTGCCGAGCGAAACTGTCAAGAGCGCGGAGTGCCTGGATTGACGGGATACGCATGGCAAGTGCTCCTTGCGGTGAAGAAAATTTGTCGAAATCGGGAAAAGATATCACTTTTTGCGCGGCCTTTTCACTGCTTTGTTGCGTGAAGAGGAGAACCGATGGAAAATCCAGCCTTTCTCACGGCGCGCGGTTTTGTCGATGCCCGTTCGGCCGACCTCTCGGCCTGGACACGGACGATATTCGATTTCGGCGAGACCGCCTGGCGTGAATATGAGTCCGCCAACTGGTATGTTGACCGGCTGAAACAGGAAGGGTTTTCTGTCGAGGAAGGTTCAGGCGGCATGCCGACGGCCTTCTGCGCGCACTGGACCAACGGTGCGGGACCGACGATCGGCATGTATGCGGAATATGACGGCGTGCCGGGCAATTGCCAGGATGCGGCGACAATCAAACGGCCCCGCCAGGGTCTCAACGAACATGCGGGAGGCCACACCGATCCGCATTCCGGCCTCGGCATGGGTTCGTTCGGCGGCCTGCTTGCGACCAAGGCGGCCATGGTCAAGCATGGGATCAAGGGAACGCTGCGCTTCACCGGCGAGCCAGCGGAGAAGGTTCGCGGCTCGAAGCCCGTCCATGCCGCCAGAGGTTATTACGACGGCCTCGACGCAGTGATTTCGTTCCACCCTTTCTATATGCTGCCGCTCTGCAACACGGTGCGCTGGGAGACGCATTGCGGCGCGGCCTACGGAATGATTTATCGTTTCATCTGCGACGAGCCGGAGGCCTGGACAAAGGGCGACGGCGCGCCGATACCGCAATCGCATCTGTCGGTGCGGGCACCCGGGGCCAACGACGCACTGATGTTGATGTGCATGGCATCAAAGGCGTTGCGCGATTCCATGCTGACCTATCAGGGCGGATGGTCGATGAACGAGGCGATCCTGACCGCCGGCCAGGCGACGGCCGATAATCTGCCAGCCGGGCTAGCCGATATCCAATACATGATCCGCGCGCCGACCATAGCCATGGCCGAACGGGTGACGGCGGTACTCGATGCCAATGCCGAGGCGGTCGCGAAGATGACCGGCTGCAGGTTCGAGCGGCATTGGGTCACGAAATCGCGCCCGGGCCTGGCGAACCATGCGATGGCGCGCATTACATGGGAGGCATTGTCCGCCATCGGGCCGCCGCATTGGGACGAGTCCGCCAAGGCAATAGCTCGCGAAATCCAGACCAATGTGGGTTTGAAGGCAATGGGCGAGCCGTTCATCCCCGAATGCGAGCGGCTGATCGACCCGCAGGAGGCCGAGGCGATCCTGCGCCGCGATTTGGCCCCCTCGCAGGCGAATTCCACGTCCGACGATTATACCGACATGAGTTGGCATGCGCCGACTTGCCGCTTCTATATCGCACGTCCGGCGCTCCGCGCCCCATCGGGATTCACCTACCCCGCTTGGGTTATGAACGCGCTCGGAGGCATTTCCAAAACGATCGACCCGATGGTCGTCTGCGCTGCTAAGACAGTGGGACTGACGGCCCTTCGCTTGCTTCAAGACGGGGCCGCGCGTGAGGCGGCGAAAGACGAATTCGTGGAACGTACCGGCGGAGGTGTAGGTGGCGGCAAATGGATCCCGCCGCTTTGCGACTACGAGCCGCCCATCCATTTCCGCTGGCCGGAATATGTCACCACCGCCAGGGGCCGCGACTGGTGGATTCCAACTGTACCGGCCGCGTGAACTCAGAGGAGACCCACATGACACGGCACGAAACCATCGTCACCCGCGAGCCTTTTTGCCTCCACCGCCGCAACCACGCCGGCGGGACCGCCGCGCTCACCCGCTGGGGCTTCGCCAACGAGACCGATCCGCTGACCGATGTCTTGCTGGGCTCGCCTGCCTTCCTGCGTCATCTGCCGACCAGCTCGCTATCGCGCAAACATCTGCGCGAGGCTCCATGCAACCTCCAGACGGCGCAGGCTCAGCACAAGGATCTGGCCGCCGCCTACGAGAATTTCGGCGTGAATATCCATTGGCACGAACCGGCGCCGGATTTGCCGATGCAGGTCTATTCCCGCGATTCGAGCGTCATGACGCCTTATGGCGCCATCATCACCGCCATGGCCAACTGGTGGCGGCGCGGCGAAAACTATGCGGCGATCCGCACCTATGAAAAACTCGGCATACCAATCTACGACATGGTCACGGCCGGCACTTTCGAGGGCGGCGACTTCAACGTCATCGAAGAGGGCTGCGTCCTTATCGGCTGCGGCGGCGCGCGCACCCAGGAGGAGGGCGCGCGCCAGGTGCAAGCCTGGTTCGACAAGGAGGGCTGGGAAACACGCATTGCCTTCATCGACGAATATTACGTCCACATCGACCTGATGGTCGTGCCGATCGCGGAAAAGCTCACGGCTGTCTGTCTTGCTTGCACCGAACCTGGCCTCGTCGACTGGCTGAAGGCCAAGGGTCATGAGATCATCGACGTTCCCTTCACGGATACGATGGGCCTCGGTTGCAATTTCATGTCGCTGGGCAAGGACCGGGTCATCGCGCCGACGGTGAGCAAGAGCCTGATCGGCCAGTTGAGAGCGCGCGGATTCGACGTCGCGGAGGTCGAGATGGGCGAGATATCGAAGACCGGCGGCGGAATCCACTGCATGGCGCAGGCGCTACGGCGCGAGGCATCTTGCGTATCATCCGGATAGTCCGCAACCACGCGCCATACAATATATTTATGCGATCTGGAGTTGGAGTTCCCCCGACGTGCTCACCTCCGTCCTGCGAAACTGTTTGATCTGCAATGGGAGAGGTTTCAACTGGGCAGTTGCGTAATCAGCCCACAACCGGTCTATGGAGCGTTCGAGCTGAGCTAGTTGGCTTTCGGTTTGGCTCATGCTCCTGCAGACCGGAAAGAACTGACTTTTCAATTTCGTTCATGTAGAAAATCTTGCGATTGGAGCAGGTGCCCGCCTCCCGCATCGTGAACAATGGACACGAACCCGGCCATGGTCCTTCATTGACAATCCACCACCGCAACAGCCGCATTTGAGCAGTCCCGAAAGGAGGAACTTTGCCTTCCGCTGTTTTTCAGGTGCGTCGTGTGATCTATCGGCCTTACGTGTTTGCGCCGCCTCGAATAATTCCTGATCGATGACCGCCAGGCGCGGAATCGACGCTGGTCTCTCCACCCTGGATACTCAATCAAATGTGGCCGACGGGCGGCAGGATAGCACGGTGGCAGCAGAAAGGACGACCTTCACACCGCATAAGAGGATAGAGATGCCGTAACCCATTTCAGGCCGCCGCTCCCGGGACATAACAGCAAAGTCATCGATTTATATGAAATCACGACTTTGAATTCCCTCCCCGATGGCGAAAACTCGGCATCTGGCTTTTTATCAATGGGGAAGACGATGACGAAAGCGGGTGAATTCGAACTCTATGGCGTTGGCGGTTACGGTTACAAAAAAATAGGCTTCGGCAACAAGATCGGCATTGTGACGGTCGATCTCATGAATGGCGTCACCAATCCTGACGAGCGCATGGGCAAGAGCCCGATGGGCCAGGACGCGGTGGAAAAGACGGCGATCCTGCTCGATGCGGCGCGCAAGAACGGCTTGCCGATTGTCCACTGCAACACTGCCTTCCAGCCCGATCTCAGCGACATGCCCCCGTGGAAAATCGAATGCATGCGCGAATGGATCATCGGTTCGAAGGTGGTTGAAATCGACAAGCGCCTGTGGCGCGACGGTGATGTTCTCGTCTGCAAGAAGACGCCATCCATCTTCTTCGGCACCCATTGCGCCTCAGTTCTCAACATGCATGGCGTCGACACCGTGATCATCACCGGCGCCAACACCAGCGGTTGCATCAGGGCCTCCTCGATCGACAGTTTCGCGCTTGGCTACCGCACCATCGTGCCGCGTCAATGCGTCTATGACCAGGGGTCGGTGGCGCACGAACAAAACCTCAAGGACATCGGCATGCGCTATGTCGATGTGGAAGAATTCGATTTTGTGTTGGGCAAGGTGCGCAGCAGCGAGCGGGTCGCGGCATAACCTATAAGTAGAGCCTGACATAACCAGGCCAGTCCGGGGAGAGTAGAGAGATGAGTAATCGACTATCCGCCGACATCGGAGGAACCTTCACCGATCTCGTGCTGCTCGACGATGCAGGCCACCTCCACGTCGAAAAAACGCCCTCGACTCCGGGCGATTTCAAGGAAGGCGTGCTCAACGGCATTCAGAAAACCCTGACGGCGGTAAGCAGGGGGCGCAACGGCAGCGGCGCCATTGCGCTGAAAGACATCGAATACTTCGTTCACGGCGCCACCGTCGTGCTCAATGCGCTGCTCCAGCGCAAGCTGCCGGCGACCGCGCTCATCACCACGGAAGGCTTCCGCGACGTTCTCGAAATCATGCGGACCAACAATCCGTTCATGTACGACATGCGCTATATCAAGCCCGCACCCCTCATCGCCCGGCGCCTGCGCTTCGAAGTGACGGAGCGGATCCTGCACACCGGCGAGGTTCTCACTCCACTCGACGAAGCCAGTGTCAGGGCGGCAGCGGCGAAGCTGAAGCAATCGGGAGCTGCCACCGTTGCCGTGTGCCTGCTCCATGCTTACGCCAATCCGGCGCATGAGCGGCGGGTGCGCGAAATCATCCTTGAAACCTGTCCCGATATCGTCGTGTGCCTGTCCTCGGAAGTGGCGGGCGAGATGCGCGAGTTTGAGCGCACCTCGACGACCGTCATCAACGCCGCGACGGTGCCGATCATCGCCTCATATCTCGACCGATTGAGCGGAGAGTTGCGGGGGCTCGGCCTGCAGCGCGATCTTTACGTCATGCAATCGAACGGCGGCGTCATCACATCGCACGTGGCGCGCGATCTTCCGGTGCGCACGATCCTTTCCGGCCCGAGCGGCGGCGTGGTCGGCGGCTCCTATCTGGCGAACGAGATCGGACTGGAGAATGTCGTCACCCTCGACATGGGCGGCACCAGCACCGACATCGGGCTTGTCTCCAACAGCCGCGCCGTGACGGTGGATGAAAGCAAGGTCGATGGTTGGCCCATCCTGGCTCCGATGATTGAAATTCTGGCGATCGGGGCCGGTGGCGGCAGCATCGGCTGGCTGGACGCTGGCGGCGGCCTCCGCGTTGGCCCGCAAAGTGCAGGCGCCGTGCCGGGCCCCGTCTGTTACAAGCGTGGCGGCACGGAACCCACCGTGTCGGATGCGTGCCTCGTTCTCAACCGCCTTAATCCCAAGTTCTTCCTCGGCGGCGAGATGGACCTCGATCCCAAGGGCGCCCACTGGGTGATCGAGGAAAAAGTAGCGACGCCCCTCAAGATGAACAAGGAAGAAGCAGCGCAGGGCATGATCACGGTGGTGACGGCGAACATGGCGAAGGCCATGCGCCAGATTCTCGTCGCCCGCGGCCTCGATCCCCGCGACTTTACCTTGATGGCCTTCGGCGGCGCCGGCGGCATGGTGGTGGGCGATCTTCTGCGCGCCAGCGATGTCAACCGGGCGCTGGTTCCCAACAATCCGGGCGCTCTGTGCGCCATCGGCATGCTGGTGACCGACTTCCGCTACGATGCATCGGCAACGAAGGTGCGTCAGCTCAAAAACGCTGACCCCAAGGAAGCCGCCGATCTCTTCGCCAAGCTGGAGGCGGAGGCGACAGGCAAGCTCGTCGAGGAGGGCTTGCGGGCCAAGGACATCAGCGTC
>JBGTNZ010000131.1:0-6429 GCA_041742805.1 Aestuariivirga sp. | reverse complement strand
AGCTGCCGCGGGTGTGTCCCTATCAGCATGGGTCTCCAGAGGCGCGGCGTTGGCGCGGAGCACGCCCGCCTGCCGGTCGGCCTTCAAACACACCCTTGCCGCGAAGCGGTCGCCATGCAGGAAGGGCAGCACATAGTAACCGAATTTTCTTTTGGGCGCGGGAGTATAGATTTCGATCCTGTAGTGGAAATTGAATAACCGCTCCGTCCTCTCTCGATCCCAGACGAGAGGATCGAAAGGGGAGACAAGTGCCATTCCACCCGCCTTGCGAGGAAGCTTGGCATCGCGGTGCAGATAAGCCGGCTGTTTCCAGCCTTCGACCGCAACGGGGACAAGCGTCCCATTTTCGATGAGCTCTGCTAGTGCTCGCTTTGTTTCCGCCACGGGGAGCCGAAAATAGTCGCGGAGATCGAACTCTGTGCCGATGCCCAGCGCCCGGCCGGAGAGATCGAGCAGACAGCGAAAACTCTCCGCTTCGGGCGGCGTGGCAAGGTTGAGGATTTCGGCCGGGATGACGCGCTCGGGCAGATCGTAAATGCGCTCGAAGCCCTGCCGGGTGGCGGCCGTCACCAAGCCTTGGTCGAACAGGCATTCAAGCGCCATCTTGCCCTTGGACCAGCCCCACCACCCGCCAGCGCTCTTTCCGGAATCCGGCAAATCGCTGACTGCAGTGGGGCCGTTTCCAGTGATGAAACCGAGAACCGATTTTACATAGGACCGCTCCTCCTTTGCGAAGCGGTTCATCGACCCATAAATGCCTTGCCCCGCGCGGGCCCGGTCCATGCGCCATCGCATAAGTGGATGAAGCTCCAGCGGCAGCAGGCTGGCCTCATGGGCCCAGCATTCGAACATGGCGCGCTTGCGCTTCCCAAAAGTACGTTCATCGAGAGTAGGACGCAAATAGGCTCCAAGGCGCGAATAGACCGGCAAATAATGCGAGCGGATGAGCACATTAACGCTGTCGATCTGGAGCAAGTTCATCTGCCGTATGGTGCGGCCGATCTTCGCCCAGTTTGCCTGCTTCGAGCGATCCGGAAAGGTAAAGCCTTGAGCGGCGAAGGCGATACGGCGCGCTTGCGCGAGGGAGAGAGACTTACGCAGCTTGGTCGTGCCACATGGCTTCGGCAGGCTCGGCTTCATCGCCGCCGAGGGCCGCATTGAATTTGTAAAGTGTCGAGCAATAGGGGCAGATGATTTCTTTGGCATCACCCATGTCGAGGAACACATGAGGGTGATCGAACGGGGGCTTGGAGCCGATGCACATGAATTCGCCCGCGCCGATTTCGATTGTCGCAAGTCCCATGTCGTTTTGGAAATGCGGTGTCGCGCCCGATGCCATGGGGACCTCGAAAAATCTTGAGTGAACGCGCGATTAGCATATGTTTTGACCGGTGCACAGTTTCAATTCGGACGGCGTTGAGATCGCCTATGAGGATAGGGGACAAGGGCCGCCTATCCTGTTGATCCATGGCTTTGCCTCGAATGGCCGGGTCAATTGGGAAGACACAGGCTGGGTGAAAACCCTTCTAAACGCGGGACGCCGTGTCATCGCCATCGACAACCGGGGGCACGGGGAGAGCGAGAAGCTCTACGACCCGGCGTTATATCCCGCGCCGGAAATGGCCGAAGATGCGTGCCGCTTGCTCGATTATCTGGAATTGGAGCAGGCCGATATCATGGGCTACTCCATGGGAGCGCGCATCGCGGCGTTTCTGGCGATCAACGATCCCGGCCGCGTGAAGCGTGCGATTTTTGCCGGACTGGCCTCGCGCATGATCACCGGCGTTGGCGGCAGTGATGCCATTGCGGCGGGACTTGAGGCCGATTCGCTTGCGGAGGTTACGGACCCCGAAGCGCGCTCCTTTCGCATCTTTGCCGAACAGACGAAAAGCGATTTGAAGGCGCTTGCCGCCTGCATGCGCGCGTCGCGGGTAAAGATTACCGCGGCGGACCTCGCCCGGATTTCAGCTCCTGTCCTTGTTGTCGCCGGTGAGAAAGACGAAATCGCCGGAGACGTCGCAACGCTGGCCGCCGCCATCCCGGGCGCCCAAGGTGTGACGTTGCCGGGGCGTGGTCATATGAATGCCGTGGGGGACAAGGGGTTTAAGGCGGCAGTGCTGGAATTTTTAAGGTAGTGCCCTTCCCCCCTCGCGGGCGGAAGGTGGCGCGAAGCGCCGGATGAGGGGGCTGCTTCAGCGAGTCAGATGCCCAAGAGTTGGGACTCGCTGAACCAGCCCCCTCATCCGTCTCGCGCCTGCGGCGCGATCCACCTTCCCCCGCGAGGGGGGAAGGGGTGATCCATCAACGCCAGTATCAAGCAAATTCATGGGTGGCGAGGTGATCATGCTATCCCCATATGCTTCGATTCAGCGTATAATTACCGGAGGGAGACTCGCCCATGCGCCAAGCCACCAAACCGCAGAACATCGAACGGCTGGATCCCGTGTGGGATCGTATTCGGGGCGAAGCTGATGAGATTGCGCGGCAGGAGCCGGTGCTGGGCGGTTTCATTTTTTCCTCGGTGCTCAATCACTCGTCTTTCGAGAAGGCGCTGATCCATCGTCTGGCGCAGCGGCTGGGCAATGCCGATATCGGCGCCGATCTCGTGGTCCAGGCCTTTGAGGATGCGGTGGAGGCCGAGCCGCAAATCGGTGTCGCAGCCCGCGCCGACATCGTCGCGACATTCGAGCGCGATCCCGCCTGCCACCGCTATGTGGATCCCCTGCTTTATTTCAAGGGCTACCAGTCGATCCAGACGCACCGCATGGCGCACCGGCTGTGGCACATGGGCCGGAGGGACTTCGCCTATTATCTGCAGAGCCGCTCGTCGATCATCGCCAGCGTCGATGTCCATCCGGCCGCTCGCGTCGGCAAGGGCATCATGGTTGATCACGGCCATGACATCGTGATCGGCGAAACCTCGGTGATCGAGGACAATGTATCGATCATGCAGGGTGTCACGCTCGGCGGCACCGGCAAGAACGCTGGCGACCGGCATCCGAAGATTCGCGAGGGCGTTCTTTTGGGCGCGGGGGCCAAGATTCTCGGCAATATCGAGGTCGGGCGGTGCTCCAGGGTCGCGGCCTGTTCGGTGGTGTTGCACGATGTGCCCGCCAATACGACGGTCGCCGGTGTTCCAGCCAAGGTCGTAGGTTACGCCGGCTGCGAGGAACCGGCCCGGGCCATGGACCATAACGTCGAGCCGGTTGCGGCAAACGTCGATTGAGGCTAGACGGCGGTCTCCACGGGAGCCGCCGCTTTGAAGCCCGATGAAATCGCCAAGCTGACTGCCTATCTGCGCAAGACCTTCGGATCTGACCGCATCAGCGTGCGCAAGCGGCCGCAGAAAGACGATTCCGCCGAAGTCTATGCCGGCGAGGAGTTCATCGCCGTCATTTCCCGCGATGAGGAGGACGGCGAGCTCTCCTACCAGTTAAACATGGCGATCCTCGATATCGATCTGGAGTAGTCCGGCCCTAGCCTTGCAAAGCGTCCTTCGAGAAACCTCGTGTGCCATTCCGGTACAGGGTTCGGGAGGAGGCGATGGAAACCTGGCATTTCGCCTATATGCTGGCGGCGGCGACGGGACTGGTTGCGGCTGGACTGACGGGAAGCAGCTGGGCAGTCGCCACCGGGCAACGCTTGCGCATCGGCATCCTTTACCGCCTGGATTATACGACCCCGTTCAAAATTTTGGCGCTGTGCATCTATGCGCCACTGGGCGTGGCCAGAACCGGGTTGTGGTACCTCGAATACAATCCACTCATTGCCCTTCCGGTGCTGGCGCTCGGCATGGGCTGGAGCTTCCTGCAAGGTGTGTTTATCCTGACGGCCTTCTTTGGATACACGTGACAAGGATGAATTATGGCGCTCTATTCCCTCGATGGCATTTCGCCTGAACTGCCGGAGGAGGGCCGGTACTGGGTAGCGCCTAACGCGAGCCTCATCGGAAAGGTGAAGCTTGAGGTGAACGCCAGCGTCTGGTTCGGCGCTGTATTGCGCGGCGACAATGAACTGATCGTGGTGGGTGAGAACAGCAATGTGCAAGATGGCTGCGTGCTGCACACCGACATGGGGGCGCCGCTGACCATCGGCAGGAACTGCACCATCGGCCACCGGGCGATCCTGCATGGCTGCACCATCGGCGACAATTCGCTGGTCGGCATGGGGGCGACTGTTCTCAATCACGTGAAGATCGGCCGCAACTGCCTGATCGGCGCCAACGCGCTGGTGGCTGAAGGCAAGATCATCCCGGACAATTCGCTGGTCGTGGGCATGCCGGGCAAAGTGGTTCGCGAACTTGATGCGGAGACGATAGACTGGCTGCCGAAATCGGCGGCGGGCTATGTGCGGAACTGGCAGCGATATGCCAGGGGACTGACTATTTCCAATGTGTCATCGCCGGATTTATTCCGGCGACCCATGGATCGGTAAGCGAGGCGCATTGAGGAATGGGTTGCCGGGACAAGCCCGGCAATGACAAAGAAGAGTGGCAAGCGTCAATGGCGTGGGTGATTGGCTTGAGTAACCGCAGTCCCAACTGTTTTCTGCTCTCGGTTAACCCAAGTAATCACATCCATGATGGACCAGCACTGGGCGAGACCCTGGATCGGTAGCGGAAATCCTTCCGCCTCCAGTGTGAGTCGCAACGCGTCGAACTCGGTGACGGTTTTCCCGAGGGCTGCGGCTACTTCCTCGCGCGTGAAAACCAGTTTCATGTAAACTCCAGATCTTGATCCTGTTTCCTCACTTCAAATCAATTTGTCAAATGATTTTTATGATAATCAGCCGCTCGCCCGGCCGCGCAGGCTGTGGAGGACCACGCCTTTGATGGTGACGGCGCCGTCGTCCACCAGGTGGGGGCGCATGAGCTGGGGATCGCCCGTTGCGGCAATAAGATAGGGGGGCTGGAAGATGCGGAATAAGGTTTCGGCCCGGCCCTTGGTCCAGTCGTAGATTTGCGCGCATACGACGTCCCCGGCCGCGGGAGTTTCATCAAGGGCAACCAGGAAAATATCTCCGGGGCGGTAGCCAGCACCTTCCAGGGCCCGGCTTTGCAGGGTCCAGGGATCGATATTGACCCGTCCCTGGCCAAGTGCCGCAATGATGGCGTTGAGCGGGCTTTGTGCTGTGACCTCCAATGGCGAGGCTTCGCTCTCGGCGAAACCCTGGGCTGCGGGAGGGATGATTTCGCCCGAGGCGGTAAGGCCCGAGGCGGCTTGGATTTTCCGGATTGTTCCAGGCCGCAGGGCGTGGCCTTCGCGGCCGCCGTTGAGAAAGCGGGACAGGGTGGAGGGATCAAGTCCGGCGCGCTGGGCCAGTTCAGTTTGATTCCAGCCGGTGCGCTCCATGACGCTGGCGAGATAGGCGCGCTGATCGTCTTCCTGGCTCATGAATCAGGAATGGCCCGGCGTGGTAAATTTGTCATCCGCAAAATAGGTGGAGCCGGCACTGGGTGGGACAGTGCCGGCTCCTAAAGCCCGGCGGTGGGGGATGGGAGGGGACGCCGGCCGGGCCTATCTCGTTTGTTCGCCTACTTCGTGTTGCCACCCGATACGAAGCCGGAGGTTAAGGTCTTGCCGTTCTCAAGAGCGATCCAGGCGCGGGGATCGCGCGGGGATTGCCGCTTCAGGTAGGTGTATTCAAAATCGCTCCAGCGCAGGATTTCGTTGCGCCGGTTGTCGAGAACATAATCGCCATCGCCGGTGGTGACCGTCAGCACGGCATGGCCTTCGTGCTTTTCGTCAAGCACCACGGTGATGAGCAGCGCATTGGCCGGAAAGCCGAGGCCCATGAGATAGCGCCGCTTCAGCAGCAGATAATCCTCGCAGTCGCCCGCGTCCGATGGGTAAGCCCAGTATTCCGGCTGGCCGTAGAGATCCTGATCGCTCACCGGGGCAACCTTGCCGTTTACATAAGTGTTAACCTGATAAAGCAGGTTCCACCGGTCCGGCGACATGGCGAGCCTTTTGGGCCTGGCGCCCGTGGGCTGGCAATCATCCGGCGACCTTGCGCAAAACTGCACGAAGCCGATCGGCGGCAATGCCTTGCCGTACTCGGTCGCAAACTGTTTCTTCGGTCCGTTCCGTGGTGTCTCTTCCTGAGTTTCGACGGCCAAGGCCGGCGATAGTCCAAGAAACAACCCGAGAATTGCCGCCCCCGCGACGGTTAAGATTTTCATATGACGCAAGCCCCATCCGTTTTTCTTATTGCCGCCATACTACCCAAGAGGCTTTGAGACGGCGTTCAGCGGAGGGGCAGAAGTTGAGCTAAACCGGAACCAAATTGGTAACCATGTTGGGGTTGATTAATGCGGGAGCGCCTGTTAATCACCGCTCCGCTTACGCGAAATAGCGTTGCGGCCATGGCGGAATTGGTAGACGCACTAGCTTGAGGTGCTAGCGGGTAACACCGTGGAGGTTCGAGTCC
>JBGTNZ010000130.1:0-7948 GCA_041742805.1 Aestuariivirga sp. | reverse complement strand
GTCTGCGCGCGTCCGTTAACTTGAGCCCGCTGCACCTCTTGCTCCTGCAACGGTTCCGGTATTAAGCTTTCGTTAACTTTGCGGAGAGGCTTAACGGCGCTTTCTATGTACGCGTTGCTGGACCGGGCATTTCGGATGGTGGTGAAGACTGGCGCGCTGCGGGTCACCGCACCTTCCGGCCAGCCCTATGCCTATGGCGATGGAACCGGCGAACCCGTCTGCATCAAAGTCACCAACGATGCCGCCGCCCGGCGGATCGCCATGGATCCCGACCTCGCCGTTGGCGAAACTTACATGGAGGGCAGCCTGGTTATTGAGCAAGGCGGGGTCTCCGGCCTGATCCATTTGCTCATCCGCAATGCCGGCAATATCGCTGAATATCCCCTGCTCTCCCGGTTTCTTTACAAAGTGCGCAAGGGACTGAAGTGGATCGACCAATACAATCCCGTGGGCAAGGCCAAGTCCAATGTCGCCCATCACTACGATCTCTCCGGCCAGCTCTACGATCTCTTCCTCGACCGCGACCGGCAATATTCCTGTGCCTATTTCGAAACGCCAACCGCTACGCTGGAGCGGGCCCAGCTCGCCAAGAAGCGCCATCTCGCCGCCAAGCTCGACATCAAGCCCGGCATGACGGTGCTCGACATCGGTTCGGGCTGGGGTGGCCTTGGCCTCTACCTGGCCGAAATCTGCGGCGCCCATGTCACCGGCGTCACCCTTTCGGAGGAGCAGCACAAGCTCTCGAACGAGCGCGCGCTCCAGCGCGGCGTTGCGGACCGGGTGCAGTTCCGCCTGCTCGACTACCGCAATCTCGATCAGAAATTCGACCGTATCGTTTCCGTCGGCATGTTCGAGCATGTGGGCGTGGTGCACTATGGGGAGTTTTTCGCCAAATGCCGGGCGCTGTTGCAGGAGGACGGCATTGCCACCCTCCATTCCATCAACCGGTCAAATGGACCCGGCGCCACCAGCGCCTGGATCAAGAAATATATCTTCCCCGGCGGCTATGTTCCGGCACTTTCGGAAGTCGTTCCTCATCTGGAGCGAGAGAGCCTCTACGTCACCGACATCGAAATCCTCAGGCTCCACTATGCGGAGACCCTGCGCCATTGGCGCATACGTTTTGCCGATAACCGTGAACGCACCAGCGAAATCTACGACGAGCGCTTCTGCCGCATGTGGGAGTTTTACCTGGCGGCCTCGGAGGCCTCATTCCGCTACGGTGGTTTGAACAATTTCCAGATCCAGTTCTGCAGGAACCAGCACGCACTTCCCCTCACCCGCGATTATATCCGGGACGCGGAAGACGTCTTGCGGGAGCTTGAAAGCAAGCGCCCCCGCCTCAAATCGATCCCGGCCGAATAGTTTTTCGGGAACTGTGGATAGCGGGTATAAGCCCAAATTCCCCAAATTCCGTGCGATTCGTCCGCTAACACTCAGGCCCCATGTCAGCCCAAACCAATCTCCGTCCCGTCGACGCCGGCGGCCCCGACGATGCCTATCGCACCCCGCCCCATAACCTCGAGGCGGAACAGGCGTTGCTGGGCGCCATCCTCGTCAACAATGATGCCGCCGACCGGGTGCAGGGCTTTCTCCTGCCCGATCACTTCTTTGAAGCCGTGCACGCGCGCATCTATGAGGCCGCGGCGACGCTGATCCGGGCGGGCAAGCTCGCCTCTCCGGTCACCCTCAAGACCTATTTCGACAATGATGCAACGCTGAAGGAAATTGGCGGCCCCGCCTACCTTGGCCGCCTCGCCGCTGCCGCCACCACCATCATCAACGCCGAGGAATATGGCCGCACCGTCTATGAGCTGGCCCAGCGCCGCAAGCTCATCGGGATCGGCACCGACCTTGTAAATGAGGCCTTTGACACTGTTGTCGAGGATACCTCGAAGGACCTGATCGAGCGGGCCGAGCAGACGCTCTACGAAATGGCCGAGACCGGCAAATACGGCCAGGGCTTCCAGCCCTTCGGCCGGGCGCTGACCGACGCCGTCGATATGGCGGCCAACGCCTATCAGCGCGACGGCGGGCTTTCGGGCATTTCATCGGGTCTCAAGGACCTCGATGAGAAGATGGGCGGGCTTCAATCATCCGACCTGATTATCCTCGCGGGCCGTCCCGCCATGGGCAAGACAGCACTTGGCACCAACATCGCCTATCATGTGGCCAAGGCCTACAAGGCCGAGCATCAAACCGATGGTTCGGTGAAGGTGGCCGATGGCGGTGTTGTCGCCTTCTTCTCGCTGGAAATGTCGAGTGAGCAGCTCGCCACCCGCATCATCGCCGAACAGGCGAGCATTTCCTCCGAGCGCATCAGGCGCGGCAAGATCACCGAGGAAGAGTTCGGCCGGATCGTCGAAGTAAGCCGCGAATTGCAATCGCTGCCCCTCTATATCGATGCCACGGGCGGCCTCACCATCGCCCAGGTGGCCGCGCGCGCCCGGCGCTTGAAACGCCAGCGTGGACTGGGCCTCCTCGTCGTCGATTACTTGCAGCTTCTCACGGGCTCCTCGCGCCGCGCCGCCGAAGGCCGGGTACAGGAAGTTTCCGAAATCACCGTGGGCCTCAAGGCGCTTGCCAAGGAACTCAATGTGCCGATCCTTGCACTCTCGCAGCTCTCCCGCCAGGTTGAAAACCGCGACGACAAACGCCCGCAACTTTCCGACTTGCGTGAATCCGGCTCCATCGAACAGGACGCCGACGTGGTGCTCTTCATCTACCGCGAAGAATATTATTTGACGCGCAAGGAGCCCAAACCCAACACCACCGAGTATCAGCAGTGGCAAGACGACATGAATAAGGTGCATGGCGTCGCCGAAGTCATCATCGGCAAACAACGCCACGGCCCCACCGGCATCGTCAAGCTGCAATTCGAAGCCAGCCTCACGCGTTTCCAGAACCTCGCCCAGGACGACTACCTGCCGGAACAGTTTTAGAAAAAAAACACCCTTCTCCCAGCAAAGCTGGGAGAAGGTGCCCGAAGGGCGGATGAGGGCCGCTCCCGTCAGGGAGCGGTGACGCCCCAAAGCTCTTCCAGTTTCATCAAAATCATGTCCAGCACATCAGGCAAGATGGTGAACACGTCCACATTCTGCACCCGATGAACGCGATACCCTTGCAAGGTTAGAAATTCGGTGCGCCGCACATCATACGCAATCTCGCGGTCTTCCGAATGCGTCGCCCCATCCACCTCGACAATGAGACGTTTTTCGCGGCAGAGAAAATCAGCGAAGTACGGTCCAACCGGTGCCTGGCGGATAAATTTATTGCCGTTAAGGCGCCGATCTCTAAGATAGCCCCTCAAGCGCTTCTCGGCTTCCGTTTCGGTGCGGCGAAGAGTTCTAGCGCGCCGGAGAATTTTGCGGGGCGTAAATGATATTTGTGTCAGGTTGAAGAGAAGCACCTTGCTGCGCAAGGCCCTCATCCGCTCTTCGGGCACCTTCTCCCACCTTCGGTGGGAGAAGGGTGTTGACATATGAACTCTGTCCAAAAAGACTTCGCGGACGCGATTCTCACTGTCGACCTGCAAGCGCTACGGGACAATTGGCGGCTGCTGGCGAAGCGCGCCGGAGGAGCCGAGTGTGGCGCTGCGGTCAAGGGCGATGCCTATGGCCTTGGCATAACGCCGGTGGCCAGCGCCTTGTGGCAGGCGGGATGCCAGAGTTTCTTTGTGGCGCGTCCCAAGGAAGGCGAGGAGCTCCGCGCCATAGTGCCCGATGCGGTAATCTATGTGCTCGACGGCTTGCTCGCCGGACAGGCGGAATTTTATGCGAGGCACAGACTTATACCGGCCCTCATCGGCCTCGTGGAGACCCGCGAATGGGCGGCGTCAGGGCGCAAATTACCCTGCGCAATTCACGTCGACACGGGAATGAACCGGTTGGGTTTTTCCATCACTGAATTTTTCGCGCTCCTTGATGACCGTGCCACGCTGGACAACCTCAACGTTGCGCTGGTGATGAGCCATCTCGCCTGTGCCGAGGAAAGATCACACCCGCTCAACGTCCAGCAGCGGGATACGTTTGCAGAAATTCGCAGAATGTTGCCGGGCGTGCGGGGGAGCCTCGCCAACTCCAGCGGAATCTTCCTGGGAACGGACTATCATCATAATCTGGTGCGGCCGGGCATCGCACTTTATGGCGGCAACCCGCTTCTCGGCGCTCCCAACCCCATGCGCGCCGTGGTTCATCTCGAAGCGCCGATCATGCAATCGCGCGAGGTGAAACAACGCGAGAGCGTGGGCTACGGCGCAACTTGGAAAGCCCGGCGTTTGTCGCGCATCGCCGTGCTGGGTGTTGGCTATCGCGACGGCATACCGCGGACCTACAGCTCGAAATTCCCCGATGGGCCGGCACAGGTCTTTCTCGGGGGTCGGCGCTGCCCCGTTATTGGCCGCGTTTCCATGGATCTCATGGCGATCGACATCACGGATTTGCAGCCAGGAAGCGTGGAGCGCGGCATGACGGCGGAAATTTTCGGAGACCACATCTCAATCGACGACGCGGCAATCTGGGCCAGGACCAATTCCTATGAGTTGCTGACTCGCCTCGGCAGCCGCTATGCAAGGCGCTATTCAGGCGTCGAATCGGAACCATCTTGAATATTCTCGCCAACATCGGCCGCGCCACGCTGGGCCTCCTTGAAGAGGTTGGCCGTGTCGCACTCTTTGTGAAAGACGGACTGGTCCAGGGCCTGACGCCCACGATCTTTGTCCGCCAGATCGCCGAACAGATGCTGAGGATCGGCTACTTCTCGCTGCCCGTGGTCGGCCTCACCGCTTTCTTCACCGGCGGCGCGCTTGCCCTGCAGATCTATCTGGGCTCATCGCGTTTCAATGCAGAAAGTCTCGTGGCTTCAATTGTAGCACTCGGCATCACCCGCGAACTTGGGCCCGTGCTGGCGGGGCTCATGGTGGCAGGCCGCGTCGGTGCATCGATCGCCGCTGAACTCGGCACCATGCGCGTCACCGAACAGATCGACGCGTTGGTGACGCTCGCCACCAACCCTTTTAAATATCTCGTGGGGCCCCGCATCATCGCCGCCGTGGTGACGCTTCCCCTTTTGGTCGCCGTCGGCGACACCATCGGCATCATGGGCGGCTACATCGTCGGCACCCGCTCGCTCGGCTTCAACGGCTCCGCCTATATCAAGAACACCGCCGACTTTCTTGAAGTAGGGGATGTCACGTCCGGACTCATCAAGGCCGCCGTCTTCGGTTTCATTATTGCGGTCATGGGCTGCTATCACGGTTTCAATTCGAAGGGGGGTGCCGCCGGCGTGGGGCGCGCCACCACCAACGCCGTCGTCTCCGCCGCAATCCTTATTTTGGCCGCCAACTTCGCCCTCACCTCGCTCCTGTTCGCGGAGTGAGATGATGGCCGAGGGTCACATCGTTCTCGAAGGCGTCACCAAATCCTTCGGCCCCAAGCACGTGCTGAACGGCATCAACCTCGCCGTGTCCAAAGGCCATTCACTCGTCGTCATCGGCGGCTCTGGCACGGGAAAATCCGTTATGCTGAAATGCGTGCTTGGCCTCCTCCATTCCGACGGAGGATCGATCCGCATCGCCGGCGAAAATGTCGTGGGGTTAAAAGGCACGGCTCGGGATGACTATCTCTCACGCTTTGGCATGCTGTTCCAGGGCAGCGCCCTCTTTGATTCACTTCCCGTATGGGAGAACGTCGCCTTCGGGCTCATTCAGGGCCGTAACACGCCGCGCACCAAAGCCAAAGACATCGCACTGGAAAAATTGGGGCAAGTCGGTCTCGGCGCGGAAGTGGCGGGCCTTTATCCCGCCGAACTTTCGGGCGGCATGCAGAAACGCGTCGGGTTAGCCCGCGCCATCGCGGCTGACCCCGAGATCATCTTCTTTGATGAACCAACCACCGGCCTTGATCCGATCATGGCCGACGTCATCAACAACCTAATCGTGGATTGCGTCAAGCGGCTGGGCGCCACCACTATTTCGATCACCCACGACATGGCGTCGGCCCGCAAGATCGCAAGCTTCATCGCCATGATCCACAAGGGCGAGATCGTCTGGCAGGGACCTGCGGGTGAAATCGACCGGAGCGGCAATCCATATGTCGACCAGTTCATTCACGGCCGCGCCGAAGGGCCGATCCATATGGATGTGTTGAAGCCTTGACTAGGACTAGCCTAAAATTTTAAGTAATTGAAAAATCAAGATTTTACCCGCTTCCGCTAGAGATGAATGCTCTCAGCGGAGGGCAGGAAAATGGATTTCACGAAAATGCTTTGCGGCGTTGCCATTGTAGCCGCATCACTCACATTCGTTGCGGAGGCCAATTCGTTTCCCACATCGGGCCGGAAGTTCGTTTCGATAAGGGGCGATCATGGTGGCCGGATCATCGACTATGCCATGCGTATGAAGAAGCATGAACGCCTTGGAAGCCATATGCGCTTTACCGGACGTTGCGATTCCGCCTGCACGCTTTATCTGGCGTTGCCCCGGAGCCGGACCTGCGTGAGCCCTGGCGCCTCATTCGGCTTTCACTTGCCTTCCGGTGTCTCGCCACGGGCCACCAGGCTCGCGGCTCAGTATCTCCTGCGCAATTATCCCGGTTGGGTGCGCTCCTGGATCGCGGCCAATGGCGGGCTGACCCGTCGGGTGAGAACCATGAATTATGCTTATTCAAGCCGGTTTCTGCCTTCTTGCGGCACGCAAATCGCCAGCAACCAAACCCGCGCGCCCATCCGCTAGGCCTGAAACCTTCACCAGCGGGCCGTCCGTTCACGGACGGCCCGCATTGTAACAGGACCGTCCTTCCCGGATAGTTCCAATCCGTCACGCCCTCCGTTCCCGTTAACCATATCGCCGCGCTGCTGGATCGTCCGCCCAAGATCGGGCATCATAAGTTTTGACAACAGAGGTGCCTTGCACCTTTTCCCCTAAAATCGAACGCGGCAACTTGTTTATTTTCTGCGATCTTTCTCGTACCAAGTCCAAGCGGTCTCAAGGACGTGTGCCAGATCCGATTTCCCCGCCGACCAATCCAATATGAGGCGCGCTTTGCTGGCATCAGCCACCAATATGGCCGGATCGCCTTTGCGCCGCGCTGCAATGCGATGAGGAACAGCCTTGCCGGTGACCTTGGCGGCGACCTCAATGACTTCCCGCACGGACGCACCGCGACCCGTTCCTAAATTGAAGGCCTCTGAGCCTGCGCCCTCTAGAAGATAACGCGCCGCCTTTATATGGGCCTCAGCCAAATCATTGACATGGATGTAGTCGCGAATACAGGTTCCGTCGGCAGTTGGATAGTCGTCACCCATAATGTCCAATGCATCTATCTCGCCGTCCTGGGCCATGAAGAGCCGTGGAATGAGATGGGGTTCAGGATCGTGACGCTCGCCAATTTCTCCATCGGGGTCGCAGCCAGCGGCATTGAAATAACGCAGAGGGACAAAGCGAATACCATGGGTTCTCTCAAAATCGGCGCAAATTTGTTCCATCATCAATTTGGACATGCCATAGGGGTTAATCGGCCGCTGGGGAGTGTTCTCTGTAACTGGTACATGATCCGGCTGGCCATAGGTTGCACAACTTGAAGACAGCACAATTTTATCTATGCCGGCCACGTGCATGGCCTGCAGAAGTGCAACGGTGCCGCCGACGTTGTTGTCATAGTAAAGGCCAGGATTGCTGAAGGATTCGCCTACATAGGCAAAGGCCGCGAAATGAAGAACGACATCTGGCTTGAACCAGCGCAAAGTTTCCCGCAGCAGCGTGGCATTGCGCAAGTCCCCCTCAATCAAAGGCCCCCACTTCACAAAGTCACGGTGGCCACGGCTAAGATTGTCATATACCACTGTTTCAGTGCCGTAGTGCGAGAGGCGCTTGGCTGTATGGCTGCCGATATATCCGGCACCACCGGTGATTAAAATGCGGGTCATGCCTCGCTCTTTTGAAGTCGTTGTT
>JBGTNZ010000129.1:0-4010 GCA_041742805.1 Aestuariivirga sp. | reverse complement strand
CAGAATGTCCGCGACCATCGAGCGGTCGAGCTTCAGCTTGTCGAACCTGAAACGCCGCAGATGCCCGATGCTCGAATATCCCGTGCCGAAATCGTCGAGAGCCACCGACACTTTCATTTCGTGCAGCCGGTCGATGATGGCAGTGGCGCGGTCGGTATTGTCGATGACGAAACCTTCGGTGACTTCGATCTCAAGCCGGTCCGCTTCGAGGCCGGTTGCCTGCAACGTCGCCTCGACGATATCGGCGAAGGCCGGATTCATGAACTGGATCGGCGAGACGTTGACCGACACGAAGATGCCAGGCCAGCGCACCGCCTGACTGCAAGCCTCCACCAGGACAAAACGGCCGAGGTCCTCGATGAGCCCGAACTCTTCGGCAATGGGTATGAAAATATCCGGCCCGCATTGGCGTTCGAGGTCCTGCGGCCAGCGCACCAGCGCTTCCACGCCCACGGTATGGCGGCTCCGCGAATTGACGATTGGCTGATAAACGATGCCGAGCGTGTTGCCATCGATGGCCTCGCGCAATTCCCGCGCAATCATGCGCCGCTCCTCGCGTTTTGTTTCAAGCGAGGCCTCGTAAATGTGAATACGGTTGCGCCCGCCGGCCTTCGCGGCATACATGGCGACATCGGCGCGGCGCAGTATCTCTTCGCCTCCGGCATCGCTGCCTTCAACATCCACAATCCCGGCACTTACCGAAACCGAAGCCACGCGTCCGCCAAACTGCATGGGCTCGTTCAGAAATGTGATCATGTTCCGCGCTAGCAACCGCGACTGCGCAGCACTTTCCGGCCCGGATACGATGATGGCGAACTCATCGCCGCCAAGCCTTGCCACAATATCCGCTCCGTTTGCGAGATAGTTAAATCCCGCGGCCACGGACCTCAGAAGCCTATCGCCGATCTCGTGACCATAGGCATCGTTTACTTCCTTGAAGCCATCAAGATCGGCATAAACCACCGAAAGCTTTCCGTTGCCTGGTACGGCAAGACGCTCAACCAGCACCGACATCAATTCGCGGCGGTTGGCGAGCCCCGTGAGATCGTCGCGCATCGATGCAGCGATCGCCGCAGCCTTGCTTTCATGGACCTGTTTGAATCCACGCCAGCAGAAATAGACCAGCATGGCGACGATGAGGAGAAAAAGGGCGAGGACGGCGCGCACGATCTCGCTGAACTTGCCGCGCAAAATCATGCCGGGGCTGCGGGTTTTCCACGTGAGTGCGGCGAGTTTTTCTGATGTGGGGGACAAGAGGTCAACGCTCACCGGTAAAACGTCGCCAGGCTCCGCCAACTGCAAATTATCCAGGACGAATTGTTGCGACAGGCGCTCCAGAACGGCGGGGCCGATGGTATAGGCGAAGACGAGCCGCGATGGGCGCTGGCTTGGAAGCGCCATGCCCTTGGTTGAAGGCACGATCACCGCCGCCGCGACGACGCTTATACCGCCAGTCGATTTGAGAATTGCCGAGGTCTTCGCAAAATGGGAGCCAGTTCCGGGCAGGCTCGCCAATAGGTTTTCAATTTCGTGGCTGAAATAGTCGCGAATGGCAAGGTTACCGAGATTGTCGGGATCCTTGCGGGTTGATGCGAAGAGAGTGTTACCTTCAGCGTCCACCACGAAGGCGGCGTCGTATACTTCCTCTTCATCGCCCGCTCCCCAGGATTCTTTCAGCCATTCCTCATCTCCGCCGCCATAGACGTTACGAACCGCGTCGTCCCAATAGGCATTGTCCTTAACCAGCGCTTCTATGTTGTCGCGGAGCGACAGAACGGCGGCGGACGCCGAGCGGCGCGCATAGGTGTCGTCGAGATTATTGGTTTCATCAAAGATGCCGTTAAACACATGGAGCAGAAGCATCAATATGGCGACGGACGCCGCCAGGGATGGGATGAAGACCCTGACGCCAAAGTCGAAGACGAATGATTTATTGGTGGTCATCAGGGCTTTCGAACGCCCCTAACTTAAATCGAATTGTTTAACGTCCCTTGGCGCCTGAGCGAAATAGGGCAGTTACTACAGAAGTTTATGCAAGTTAAAATTGAAAATCTTTCGCCGTGCAATCTCTGATTATCCGGTAATGGCGATCAGCTTGCGTTGACTTTCGGATTTAACGCCAGGAGCGGCCAACACTTCGCCCCGCGGTCCATCCAGAACTCGTCCGGCCGGAAAAGTGACGACTACTTCGGTACCCTTACCGGCCTCGCTCAGGATAACGATGTCGCCGCCATGGACCTCCATAAGGCCCTTGACGATGGGCAACCCAAGGCCCGCGCCGTCGATGGCCTTCTTCTTGGCATAGCTTCCGCGCGAAAAGGCGCCCATGGCCGCCTCGATCTCGTAGGCCGGAATGCCCGGCCCATTGTCGCGCACGCTGATGGAGAGGCCGCCTGAGACGGTCTTAGCCGCCTTGATCTCGACGCGGCCGCCGGAAGGCGAGAATTTTAGGGCGTTGGAGAGCAGATTGATCGCGATCTGATTCACCGCCCGGCGATCCGCCATCAGTTTCGGCAGCGTCGCGGAAATCTCCACATGCACGTTGATGGTCTTTTCCTCAGCCTTCATCAGCAGAAGATGGTTGGCCTCTTCAACTGCGACCAGCACGCTCACAGGCTCTTCTTGCAACTCCCTCCGGCCAGCCTCGATGCGCGACAGATCGAGAATGTCGTTGATCAGCGCCAGCAAGTAATGACCCGAGTGATGGATGTCGTCAGCGTAATTTTTATACGCCTCGACGTTGAGCGGCCCCAGCATCTCGCGCTTCAGAATTTCGGAAAATCCCATGATAGCGTTAAGGGGCGTGCGCAATTCGTGGCTCATCGTGGCGAGGAAAGCCGACTTCGCAACATTGGCGTCTTCAGCCTTTTTCCGCTCCTCCTCTGCTTTTTGCTTAGCCTGCTTCAGATCGGCGATGAGGCCTTCTTTTTGAGCCTTGAGGATCAGCATATCGCGGGTAGTTTCCTGGAGATCGCGCGCGACCAGCAGGAAGAAGGCTTCAAGTGCTATGACGGTGGCGCCGAGCGCCAGATAAATGGGTTCAGCTTCCCATACGCAACGAAGCGCCATGCCGGCGGTGAGCGCCCCCGTTCCTGCCACCAGAACAGGCATGAAATTGTTGACGATCAAAAGCCTGACGGCAACGACGGCCATGACCGACGCGATCATATAGACCTGCTGCATGCTGTTGGCGGTTTGCCAAAAGATGAACAGCGGCGCCGACCAGCATATGCCGATCAGCAGTTCGGAGGCCGAGAGCATGCCGATCCAGTGGCGCTGCTCCTCCTGCGTGCGATCTCTCCGAAAATAGTTTTCGCACAATGACCATTGGATCGCTTGGCAGCCAAGTGCCGCCGCAAGCCAGCCGAGGACAACGGCGAAAGGCGCCCAGGTAACGCTTGCCATTGCTAGCAATACCGCGAGGATGGGCATGGCTGGAGCGACCCGGAGCTGGTTGCGCACAAACAAGCGGAGAAAGTCCCGCTGCCAATGTGCTTCCGCGGGGTCGGCCTGCCGCGGCGCAGGGTCCGGCGTCCGGCTGTCGAGCCCTGTTTCATTGAGAAAGTTGTGCCGGTTAAGTATCGTTCGCCCGGCGGTTTCAGTTTCCATTCCCAGCCCTCGAAATGCCGTGGTTCAATACGATTAGCCACCGTAAGCGGCGGCCTCTAAGATCGGCTTTTGGAAGCGGTTAAATTTCGAGACAGTTTTGCAATGATCCCGTTGGCCCCTGGGCTCGACAAAATAGTTAACGAAATCTCTGCCTGCCGCATCTGCCGCGATGGCGGCTTGAGCAAACCCTTGCCGCACGACCCGCGCCCGGTTCTCCAGCCGAGTTCCACGGCGCGTGTTCTCCTCGCCAGCCAGGCGCCGGGAACCCGTGTTCACGCCTCCGGAAAGCCATTTACCGACCCGTCGGGAGAGCGTCTCAGGAAATGGCTGGGGATAGGGCCGGACATTTTTTATGATCCTCGGCGGATCGCCATCCTGCCCATGGGCTTTTGTTTCCCCGG
>JBGTNZ010000128.1:0-3079 GCA_041742805.1 Aestuariivirga sp. | reverse complement strand
CTTGAATATCTGGCCGCGGTCCGGGACAAGGCGGAAGACCCGCTTGAGGCGGTGCTGAAAGCCTTCGCGCTTATTATGCACGAGAGCCATGGCCGCCATGAGGGCGAGCTGACAGCGCTCCTGCACCGGGACAAGCAGGTAGTTCGGGCGCAACATCAGGTTCGCGATATGATAAAGGATCTGCTCACCCAAGGTGCTAAAGCTGGCGCCATCCGCACTGACGTGGCGCCGGGCGAGCTCGCGGCTTACTGCCTCTACGCCCTTACGGCTGCCAGCGCCCTGCCGTCAAAGCCAGCGATTTACCGGCTCGTGGAGGTCACCCTTGCAGGGTTGCGACCGCCGTGCTGATCAAGGCTTCCTGCAAAACTTGAGGAGCCCCGCCATATCGGCGTCGATCAGCGGATACACGTTTTCCTCCTTGCCGACCTTCACCTTGAAGCGGTCCGCCCCTTTCAGCGCCGTGAAGATAGGCTCGCCGCCGGAAACCTTCGCCTCGAGGCTGGTGGTGCCCGCTTCCTCGTTGGCGTGGGTCTTGCCCTCAAGGCGCGCCACCGTCTCTCCGGCGCTTATGGTGAAGTGAACGGTCTTTTCCGGCACCATGGCGGGGTCCGCCTCGGGCACGAAAATACTGATTTCATCCGTTCCCATGGTGCACCAGAAGCTGATGCCGACATCGTCGGTCTCCGGCACGCCGAAAACCAGATAGGCCTCTTCATCGCCGGCATCGAGGCTCCATACCCTTTCCTGCGCAGCAGCACTTGGCGAAAGCGCGGCGATCAACAAAACGGCGAGCGGAACGCGGAACATGATGCGCGAATCTGTACAGCGTCCGGCAAGAACGGCAAGTGCCAATGTGGGCTTCTGGTTGACCTTGCGGCTCGCGAAGCCTACCTCATCCTCGCCAGTCGGCCGGATGACCGCTGCCGCTAGGCCCGAAAGGGTGCGGGAGAGGAAAGTCCGGGCTCCATGGAAACACGGTGCCGGGTAACGCCCGGCGGGGGCGACCCCAGGGAAAGTGCCACAGAAATTATACCGCTTTGGGGAGCAATCCCTGAAGCAAGGGTGAAATGGTGCGGCAAGAGCGCACCGCGCTTCCGGCAACGGCGGCGGCAGGGCAAACCCCACCGGGAGCAAGACCGAATAGGGGCGGTACGAACCTTCGGGTTCAGGGCTGTTTCCGGTTCACCGCCCGGGTAGGTCGCGCGAAGCCTCCGGTAACGGAGGTTCCAGATGAATGGTCATCCCGTGCTGGGCCGCAAGGCTCGGAGCGGACAGAACCCGGCTTACAGGCCGACTGGCATCTTTTTGAAACCATTTGTTAAGGCTCGGAGAGGCATTGTCGGGCAAATCTTAACGTCTTGTTCACCCTGAATGACCGTCCACAACCAATCCCATGAACCGGTGATGCTGGCCGAGGTGCTGGCGGCAGTCGGCCCCCGCGACGGCGGCATCTATGTAGATGGCACCTTCGGCGCAGGCGGCTACACGCGGGCCATTCTTGACAAGGCCCGCTGCAAGGTCGTGGCCATCGACCGCGATCCCGATGCGATCCGGGCGGGGCAGACACTCAAGCAAAACTATGCGGAACGCTTGACGCTCATCGAAGGCCGCTTCGGCGATATGCAGGCACTTCTGGCCGATGTCACCGCGGTTGATGGTGTTGTGCTCGATATCGGCGTCTCGTCCATGCAGATCGACGAAGCAGCCCGCGGCTTCTCCTTCATGCGCGATGGCCCGCTCGACATGCGTATGTCGCAGGAGGGCGCGACGGCGGCCGATGCCGTCAACACGCTGGCGCCCGAGCAGTTAAGCCGCATCATTCATATTTTTGGCGAGGAGCCGCGCGCGAGGGCCATAGCTCGCGCCATTGTCCGTGCGCGCACGGACGAGCCAATCACCACCACGGGAGCGCTGGTTGCGGCAATCGAAAAAGCGACCGGCCGCCAGCGCCCGCAGGATCGCATTCATCCAGCCACCCGCACCTTCCAGGCCTTGCGCATCCATGTGAACGGCGAGCTCGACGAGCTGGTGGAAGCCCTTCATGCGGCGGAAAAACTATTGGCGCCGGGAGGGCGTCTTGCCGTCGTCACTTTTCATTCGCTGGAAGATCGCATCGTCAAGCGCTTCTTCACCTCGCGGGCCGGCAAGCTGCCTTCGGCGTCGCGTCATCTGCCGGAAGCGCGCATGCCGCCGCCGCCAAGTTTTGAATTGCCGTTCAAGGGACACCTTGAGGCGAGTGCTGCTGAAACCGCGCGCAACCCTCGCGCCCGCTCGGCGAAATTGCGGGCGGGCATCAGGACACAGGCTCCGCCCATGCCGTCGATTGCCGGCGAGATCGGGGTTTCCTGATGCACAAGCTGTTCAATGCCATCCTCGTCGTCACCGTGCTGGTTTCCGGCTTCCTGCTCTATTCGCTCGAGCATGCAACGCGGGGGCTGGAGCGCGATATCGTCAAGATCGAGCAGCAGATCGCCGCGTCGCACGAAGCAATCAAACTCCTCGGTGCCGAGTGGAGCAGCCTCACGCGGCCCGACCGGCTGCAGCGGCTTGCCACCGAACATCTCAAACTTCAAACCATCAAGGCCCAGCAAATCGTCAAGATTGAGGACTTGGGACAGCGCGTTCCCCCAGAGCCGATCGTCAAGCTCGAAGCAAACGATCGGGATCCAATTGGCGATATTCTCCAGAAGATGCAGTGAGCAATGCAAGAGAGCAACAAACCCTCGCGGCTTGCCGGACAAAATCGTATCCGGCTCATCAGCATTTGTTTCTGCGGCGCGTTTCTGGCGATTGCGGGCCAGCTCGTAAATTTGACGCTTGTCAAGCCCTTCTTGAATCCGAATGCGCTGGCCGTGATCCACGAAGACCGCCTGCCTCGTCCCGATATCGTCGACCGCAATGGCGTGCTGCTGGCAACCGACGTGGCGGTGGCCTCGCTTTACGCCGATCCACGCAAGATCATCGATGCCGATGAAGCCGTGGAGCTGCTCACGGCTACGGTGCCCGATCTCGATGCCCGAATGCTTAGGGCGAAACTCACCCAGCCGGGCCGGGCCTTCGTCTGGCTCAAGCGTCAGGT
>JBGTNZ010000127.1:0-2592 GCA_041742805.1 Aestuariivirga sp. | reverse complement strand
GTCGCGCGTTTCAGAGGAACTGGCGATCACCCAGGCGTTCGGTGTCACTGGCGATCTTGACGCGGTGCTGATCGGGCATTTCGGCGACATGGAAGAATATCAGGCGTTCTGCGACCGCCTCTTCGACAGTGATCCGGACGTGGTCCGCTACACGACGCTGTTCGCCGTCGAGACCTATAAGGAGACGACGAAGATTACGCCTCAAGACGCTGCCCCCAAATGATAACCGGCGGAGCCGTTCATCGGTCCCTCGGCGCGCAGCCCGCGAAGGATTTGCCGGCATAAAGACCGTGGGCGCGGCTTGCACTTCGCATCACGTAACTTTCGGCGGTTTAGTTCTGGACCTTACTTCTCCTGCATCACCGCTAGTATGTGACTGGCGGGATCCTTGAACCAGGCGATGGCTTTGGGGCCCATTTCTCCGGCTTTGGTTCTGAAAATCCCTTTTGCGTCGGTTTTCATGTTGGGCAGATCGTAATGTTCCAGCTTGATGCCGAGCCTTCCCAGTCCGTCCACGGTCTTGTCGATATCGTCGACCATGAAGTTGAGAACGGTGTGCTCCGGCGCGTGATAGTCGTCGGAGGGGTAGATGAAAACCGGAAGGCCGCCACCGGCGAGGTGCAGTTCAAGCCCTTCGGGGGTTTCCTTGACCGTCAGGCCCAGTTTCCCGGCGTAAAAATCCTTGGCCTTTTTCAAATCATCGACGGAGAAACTGCAAAATGCTTTGGTGTTTTTGAACATTGGCGGCTCCTAAAAACACTTCAATGCCGGAGGCCACGCGCTGGTTCCGTTACCACCAGCCCACCAGAACGCCGACGATGATGAATGCCAGGATGACTCCGCCCAAGCCGAACAGGAGGACATAGCGCACATTGTGGCCGGTCACTCCGGCGCGGGCGTTGGTTTTGGTTTTGACTTCAGGTCTCTCGTTCTCTTCGGCGGGCGCCATGAAGGACTCCTATGCTGCCGGACTCAACAATCGTTTGGCTGTTTCCATCTGCTGGACGAAGCGCCTGAACAGATAGTGGCTGTCTTGCGGGCCGGGTGAAGCTTCCGGGTGGTATTGAACGGAGAACACCGGGCGGCCTTCGAGCGCGATACCCGCATTGGAACCGTCGAACAGCGATACATGGGTTTCGGTTACGCCCTTGGGCAAGGTGGCGCGGTCCACCGCGAAGCCGTGGTTCATCGAGGTGATTTCCACTTTGCCGGTGGTGAAATCCTTCACCGGGTGGTTGGCGCCGTGGTGGCCTTGATGCATCTTGAGGGTCTTGGCGCCGAGGGCTAACGCCAGCATCTGGTGGCCGAGGCAGATGCCGAAAATGGGCTTGCCGGAGTCGAGAAGTTTCTTGATCTCGGGCACGGCATATTCACCGGTGGCCGCCGGATCGCCGGGGCCGTTCGACAAAAAAATTCCGTCAGGCTTCATAGCCAGAATATCCCTGGCGCTGGTGGCCGCGGGCACCACGGTTACATCGCAGCCGGCATCGGTGAGGCAGCGCAAAATGTTGCGCTTCAGGCCGTAGTCAATGGCGACAACCTTGTGCTTGCCGCCAGCGGCGCGGGTGAAGCCCGCCTTCCAATCCCATAGTTTCTCGTCCCATCCCATGCGCTGGGTGAGGGAGACCTCCTTGGCAAGATCCATCCCGAGGAGGCCCGGCCAATCCGCCGCCATCTTTTTCAGCTTCGCCACATCGAACTTGCCCCTGGCATTGTGCGCGACAACGCCATTGGGCATGCCCTTCTCGCGGATCAATGCCGTTAGCGCGCGCGTGTCGATGCCGGAGAGGCCGACGATGCCCCGGGCCTTCAGCCATTTTTCGAAATGACGGTGGGAGCGATAATTGGCGGGCTCGGTGATGGGGGCCTTAACGATGCAGCCCATGACGCCGGCGGAGGCTGCGAGATTGGTGGTCTCGATATCCTCGTCATTGGCGCCGGCATTGCCGATATGGGGAAAAGTGAAAGTGACGATTTGCCCGGCGTAGGAGGGATCGGTGAGAATTTCCTGGTAGCCGGTCATCGCCGTGTTGAAGCAGACTTCGCCCACCGCTTCGCCCTCGGCGCCGAAGCCGAAGCCTTCGATCACCGTGCCGTCGGCCAACACCAGGAGGCCGGTGATGCGCGGGATTTGCCAATCGCTGAAAATGGCGCGTGGTTGCGCTTTGGCCTTGGCCGGCTTTTTTGTGGCGGGCATCGATCCGACTCCGGGAAGCGCGGAATCGATAGGGGAGGGGGCTGGTTCCGTCAAGGTTGCGGGGGCCAACGAAACCATCTAATGGACCCGCTTCCAAGAATTCAAAGGGCAATCGCACATGAGTCTCCGTGCCACCATCAACGATGCGCTGAAAGATGCCATGAAGGCGGGCGACAAGCGCCGCGTCTCGACGCTTCGACTGATGAACGCCGCCATCAAGGACAAGGATATCAACAGCCGCACCGATGGCCATGACTCGGCGCTGACGCCCGACTCCGGCCTCATCGATCTCTTCGGCAAGATGGTGAAGCAGCGGCAAGAGAGCGTCGCCATCTATGAGCAGGGCGGGCGCCCGGAGCTGGCGGCGGCCGAGCGCGAGGAAATCGCCATCATTC
>JBGTNZ010000126.1:0-4004 GCA_041742805.1 Aestuariivirga sp. | reverse complement strand
CTGGCCTGGCGCCTATTTTCAGAGCGAAGGCGATCCAGGCCGCAAGAAGAAGCGCCTGCCCCGCAAAGGCGAAAAACCCGATGCGCCACGTCGCGTATTCAACAAAGAAACCGCCGATCAAGGGACCAAGAAAGGCAGATACGCCCCACAGTGTTGCGATCGCTGCCATCACCCGGGCCATCAGCCGCTGGGGAAAAAGAACGCTCACGGCGACGAAGGACAAAGCCATCAGTCCGCCGCCGCCAATACCTTGAAGCAGCCTGCCGATGAGGAGGATGGGCATTGATGCCGCGACCGCGCTGATCAGGCAGCCCGCGGCGAATATCAACGCCGTTGCAACCATTGGGGCGCGGATCCCGAAGCGTAGCGCCAAAAGCCCTCCGGCAGCTCCCGTGACCACCGATCCGATCTCGTAAAGAGCGACAGTCCAGGCGACCAGCGCCTCCCCTCCAATTTCTCGCACAATCGATGGAAGCATTGTCGCGACAATGAGGCTGTCGGCGGCATGGAGCCAGACGCCGAGGGAGACCAAGAGAAGTGCGGATGCATGGGTCCGGTTCAATATTTCGGACCAGCCCACCCGTTCCGCGTTACTGCCTTCAACCATTGCCCGCTCGACCAGTGTGCCGCATTGTTGCGGTTGCGCAACATGGGTGACGACGGGTGATTTGTCGAATTGCGGCACGCCTTGCGGGCAGGTGAGCGTGCTCCTATCTGGGATACCCATGCGTTTGCTCATTTTTTTGGCCACGATCTTTTTGCAGGCGCAAACGGTGTTTGCCGGGACTCTCACTGTATTGGTAATTGGCGACAGCCTCTCGGCTGGCTACGGACTCGGACCTTCGGAAGCTTTCCCGGTGCGGCTGGAAGCAGCGCTGCGCAGCAAAGGCCACGATGTCAAAATCATCAACGCCGGCGTTTCAGGAGACACCGCGGCAGCGGGGCTTGCCCGGCTGGAATGGTCGCTGGAGGAGAGCGTCGATGCGGTGATTGTTGAGCTTGGCGCCAATGATGTGTTGCGCGGCCTGCCCGCGGCGCAGGCGCAGCAGGCGCTTGACCGGATATTGGTAAAACTCGCGGAACGCAAACTTCCCGTGCTGCTGGCCGGAATGCAGGCGCCCCGCAACCTGGGAGCTGAGTACGCAGCGGCCTTCGATCCCATTTATGCCAGGCTGGCAGAAAAACACGGGGTTCTGCTCTATCCCTTCTTTCTTGCAGGGGTTGCGGTTAATCCGGCACTTAATCAGGCGGATGGATTGCATCCCAATGGCCAGGGCGTGGATGTCATCGTCGCCCGCATGCTGCCCCATGTGGAGAAACTTCTTGGAAAGGTTGCCGCAAAATAGAACTTGGCGTTTTTCCGAATCACGCTAGCTTAAGCGTCAAGCGTTCCGAGCAATCCTTAAATAGGAGGCCCGCCATGCCGCGACTGTTTACCGGTGTCGAAATCCCGGACGATGTCGCCTTCGATCTCGACCTGATGAAGGGCGGGATCATCGGGTCCCGCTGGATCGACCGGGATTCCTTTCACATCACGCTCCGCTTTATCGGCGATATCGACGACGCCCTTGCGCGGGAAATCGCCTATGAGCTCGATGGCGTGACCGCCAGGCCCTTCTCGCTCCGGCTCAAGGGCATCGATGTGTTCGGTGGCAACAAGCCGCATACCCTCTATGCGGGTGTTGAGGAAAGTGCCGATCTCCGGCGCCTCCAGCAGGTTCACGAGCGCATCTGCCAGGTGCTTGGCCTGCCGCCGGAGCAACGCAAGTTTACGCCGCATGTGACGCTGGCGCGGCTCAAGAGTCCGGATCTCAGCGCCGTGCAGCATTTCGTGGCCGCTCACGGCTTTTACAAAAGCAGGCTGTTTGACGTGCCCCGGTTCGTGCTGTTTTCATCGCGACCGGCACGGGGCGGCGGGCCCTATGCGGTGGAGGAATCCTACCAGTTGCAAGCTGTAACATGAACGTGCAACTGCTGGTTGGAGCGGAACGAGCCAAAGCCCTTCAGGAGCTTAACGGCTGGAGGGAGGCTGAGGGCCGCGACGCCTTTACCAAATCGTTTCAATTCAAATCCTTCAGCCAGGCCTGGAGCTGGATGAGCCGGGTGGCGCTTTATGCCGAGAAAACCGACCATCACCCGGAGTGGCGCAACGTGTATGGCAAGGTGGAGGTGACGCTCGCCACCCACAGCGCCGGAGGGGTCACAGAAAAAGACATAGCGCTGGCCCGCAAAATGAACGATTATGCAGGTGGATGAGGTCCCGTTAACGACCTTGATTTAGCGTAACTTGAAGCGTGGCAGGGACTTTCCCATATGCCGTGCCGCAATTGAACTCTGGAGGGAGTAATATGGCTGAAGTCCGTTACCAACCCCGGCCCCAGGCCCAAACACAGGTCGCTCTCGACCAAGGCCTTCGGTCCTATATGCTCGGCGTTTACAATTATATGGCGCTGGGCGTGGCGGTCACCGCCATCATCACCATGGCCGTGGCGTCGAGCCCGGCCGCGCTTGAGACCGTGAACGGCCTCAAATGGGTATTCTTCATCGGCATCCTGGGGCTCGGCTTTTTTGCTCCCCGCCTCATCCTGTCGGGCAATACGGCGACGGCGCACGCCGCCTATTGGAGCTATGTGGCGCTTTGGGGCCTCGGCATCGCCCCCATGGTGGGGACCTTTCTCCGAATCGATCCCAGCATCGTTTATCAGGCCTTCCTGATCTCGGCCGCCACGTTCGGCGCCACGAGCCTTGCGGGCTATGTCACGAAGCGCGATTTGTCGGGTTTTGGCGCCTTCTTCATGATGGCCTCGATCGGCATCATCATCGCCATGCTGGTGAACGTGTTCTTCGTGCAGAGCACCATGATGAGCCTGATCACGTCCGTGGTCACCGTTCTGCTGTTCGCCGGCGTCACGGCCTATGAGACCCAGATGATCAAGGAAATGTATGTGGAAGGCGATACCGCCGGTGTAGCGACCGGCAAGTCCATTTTCGGGGCCTTCGCGCTTTATGGCAGCTTCATCACGCTGTTCATCCACATCCTGAACATCATGGGCATCATGCGCAGCGAATAAGGCGTCAACTAACCTGGAAATGCCCGGCCGTCGCGCCGGGCATTTTCGTTAGATGCTCTGGAGTTTCGGCTGCTTGACGAGAACGCGGAGCACTTGCGCCAGATCCTGTCCGCGCTTGAGGATGAGACCGCCCTGAGCCACCACCGAATAGGAACCCTGTTTTCGGGCGAGCGAGGGGTCCTTCACGATGCGGTAGAGGGGAACCTCGCTTGAGCGCCGGAAGATCGAAAAGGTCGCCTTGTCGTAGCCGAAATCGAGGGCATAATCGCGCCATTCGCCAGCCGCGACCTTACTGCCATAGACCCCTAAAATGGTGTTGATCTCCCGCCGGTCGAAGGCGATGTGACCTCTGGTACCCTGTCCCTCCGGCCGGGGGCCAGAACCCCGCGGCCGGAATGGAACTATTGGCTCTTGATCGTCCACTTGCCTCGGCTTGTACAAAGAACGGGGATGATGGGCCGAAAGCGATTTTCTGGCAAGGCGCGCGCGGGCCGACAAATCATGTTTCCGCCGTAATTGCATCAAGGTCTCGCCGCTCTCCGGCTCGATAAACCGGCGTTGCCTCTAAAAGTCCGGCTGGAGTTGAGCAGCGGAAATCTCAGCCCCCCAGCCCCCCGAAGCTTATAAAGTCCGGCCGGACCCCTATCAAGTTTGTCAGTGGGCGTTGTGTAAAGTTCGCGGCCGGATCACCCTCCGGCCGCTTTTTTGATACCAATCGCGGAACCGCGAGCCGTGTCGATACGTTATTGCCGATCGAGATTAGGGGCTCGACGACCGGGGTGTTGCAATGCCTGAAGCTGTCCGTGAACCGCACACACGGCACAATTACCCTTATATGACGCCTGGCGGCAGCAGCGTGCTTGAGAAATCCGTGATCGGCGTCATTGTGATCGCCGCGCTGTATTTCGGCAGTGAACTTTTCGTCCCGCTCGC
>JBGTNZ010000125.1:0-4043 GCA_041742805.1 Aestuariivirga sp. | reverse complement strand
ACCGTATCCCCTCATCCTCCCATCGCTTACGCGATGGGCCCCTCCTTCTCCCCATGGGAGAAGGGAAAGTGGATTAAACCTCGGTCTTCGCCTCGAGAACCTGGCGGCCCCGGTACATGCCCGACTTCAGGTCGATATGGTGCGGGCGGCGCAATTCGCCGGACTTCTTGTCCTCGACCCAGGTGACGGTTGCCATCTTGTGGCCGGAACGGCGCATGCCGATGCGGCTCCGGGTCATTTTCTTGCGTGGAACGGCCATTTAAACGAAACTCCATGAAACAGTTGGCGGGCTTATAGCCCCGCCTAGGAGCCAAGACAAGCCAGGTGGCCGCCCATCGCGTTCATGCGGATGAGGATCCGGTTGGCGATGGCCGAGACGCGCTTCGAGGGCCTCCCTGCCTTGCGCTTGAGGGGGTTCGGCAACACGGCAGCCAGAAGGGCCGCCTCGCGCCGCGTGAGCTTCGCCGCCGGTTTCCTGAAATGATGCCGGGCCGCCGCTTCCGCCCCATAAACGCCGGGCGCCCACTCCGCGATATTGAGATAGACTTCGATCATCCGGCGCTTTGTCCAAATGAAATCCATCCACAACGCCACCGGAATTTCCAGACCCTTGCGGATGAAGGAGCGCCCGTCCCACAGGAACAGATTTTTCGCCGTCTGCATGGAAATCGTGCTGGCCCCGCTGGTGCGCCCTTCATCCTCGTCAAGGGCCTCTTCCACAGCCCACTGCATCTGCACCCAATCGACGCCCTGGTGCGCGCAGAAACGCGCATCCTCTGAGGTGATGACCGCTTTAACAAGCCAGGGCGACATCTCCTCCAAGCTCACCCAATCCTTATTGAGTCCGTTGCCGGAGAAAAGCCGGAGCACCATCACATTGGAAATGGGCGGCGGCACGACGGCATAAACCAGCGTCATAAGAACCGGCCAGGCCGCGAGAAAGATAGCCACATACATGAGACGGCGGGGCCAAGGGCCAAACCGCGTTTCCGATACTTCACCGGCGATCGGTTGAGTTTCGATGGTCATGTCACTACAGATGGCCGATTAGCACAGGATCTTGCACTTGTCCTTTGAAGATGCCCTGCTCCGCTGCGCTGAAGAAACGAGCGCCTTGCTCGACCGCCTGCTTGCCGTGACCGAGGCGCAGGCGCGCCGGCTCGTCGAAGCCATGCGTTATGCCACGCTTGGCGAGGGCAAGCGCCTCAGGCCCTTTCTCGTCGTCGAATGCGCCGCTCTATTCGATGTTCCCCGCGAGCGGGCGTTGCGCGTGGGCGCGGCACTCGAATGCGTGCACTGTTACTCGCTGGTGCACGACGATCTCCCCGCCATGGACAATGACGATCTCCGCCGCGGCAAGCCCGCCACCCACCGCGCCTTCGACGAAGCCACCGCCATCCTTGCCGGCGATGCGCTGCTCAGTCTCGCATTCGAAATCCTCGGTCATCCGTCGACCCATCCCGATGCGAATGTCCGGATCGCTCTCACCACCAATCTGGCCAAGGCCTCCGGCATGGCCGGCATGATCGGCGGTCAAATGCTGGACATGTCAGGCGGCGACACCGTCCAAACCCAAATTCTCAAAACCGGCGCCCTCTTCCGCTTCGCCTGCGAGTCCGGCGCTATACTGGCGGACGCGGATGCGATGCCGCTTCGTCAGTACGCGGACAATATCGGGCTTGCCTACCAGGTGGCCGACGACATTCTCGATATGCAATCGTCAATGGCGGACAGTAAAAAGCGGATCGAGCAGCTAACCGCCGCCGGGATCGCCGCACTCGAAATCTACGGCCCTCGCGCCGAAACCTTGCGCCAAGCGGCCCGCTACATGGCGGCGCGGCGGAAGTGAGCCTGGGTGGCCAAGGACCCACATCCGGCCTTCGGCCACCTTCTCCCATGCCTTAGGGCACGGGAGAAGGTGCATCAATGTTGTGCCTTCGCCCGCGCGGAACGCGTGGGAGAAGGTGGCCGAAGGCCGGATGAGGGCCCTTTCAACCCCAGCGCTGCCTAACATACCTCTCCACAATCTCCTTGAACTGCCCGGAAATATTCTCCCCCCTCAGCGTCATCGCCTTCTTCCCGTCCACGAACACGGGCGCTGAGGATATCTCCCCCGTACCCGGGAGCGAAATGCCGATATCGGCATGCTTGGATTCGCCGGGGCCGTTGACGATGCAGCCCATGACCGCGAGCTGCAAGGTTTCGAAACCGGGATAATCCTTGCGCCAATCGGTCGAGCGCTCCCGGACGAAGTTCTGGATGTCCTGAGCCAGTTCCTGGAATGCTTCGGAGGTGGTGCGGCCGCAGCCGGGACAGGCGATCACCATTGGCGCAAAGCTTCGTAGCCCCATGGTCTGCAGGATTTCCTGGGCGACGATCACCTCGCGGGTGCGGTCGCCGCCGGGATCGGGGGTGAGCGAAATGCGGATGGTGTCGCCGATCCCTTCCTGCAACAAAACCGACAGGGCAGCCGTCGAGGCGACAATGCCTTTCGAACCCATGCCCGCTTCCGTTAATCCAAGATGGAGCGCGTAATCGCAGCGGCTGCCGAGGGTGCGGTACACTGCGATCAAATCCTGCACCTCGGAGCACTTTGCCGAGATCACGATTTTGTCGCGACCCAAGCCGAGTTGCTCCGCGCGCGCCGCCGAGAAATGCGCCGATTGCACCACCGCCTCATGCATCACGTGGCGCGCATCCCGGGGTTCGGCGGATTTGGCGTTCTCATCCATCAGCGTGGCAAGCAGCGCCTGGTCCAGCGAACCCCAGTTGACGCCGATCCGCACCGGGCGCTCGAACTTCAGCGCTGTCTCGATCATCATGGAAAAATTCCGGTCCTGCTTCTCGCCAAAGCCCACATTGCCGGGATTGATGCGATATTTGGCAAGCGCCTCGGCACAGGCGGGATGATCCGCCAGCAGCGTGTGCCCGTTGTAGTGGAAGTCGCCGATCAGCGGCACACTCACATTCCAGCCGTCGAGCATGTCGCGGATGCGCGGCACCGCTCTCGCCGACTCATCGCGGTCAACGGTCACGCGCACGAGTTCGGAGCCGGCGCGCACCAGTTCCGCCGTCTGGCGCGCCGTTCCCTCCACATCCGCCGTATCCGTGTTGGTCATGGATTGGATGGCGACGGGCGCGCCGCCGCCCACCGTCACGTGGCCAACTTTAACCGCCACCGATTTTCGCCGCGCGGTTACCATGGGAAATCGGCTTATTGCTTTACGACATTGGTGTCCTTGGTGCTCCGGCCGATCCACGTCCCGGTTTTCATGCACCGCAGTTTGGACGTGGAGCACTCATTGAGGCACAGTCCAGCTTTTCGGGCTGTCGCGCATTTCTGGCGGCATTGTTGGTAGTAGCCGGTGCATGTCTCGGCGATCGTGGGCTCATTGGTCAGAACGAGCGCGGCAAGACCTATTGTGAGCGCAAGAATGGTATGACGCATCGGATTCCCTCCGTGGAGTTTAGGTTGCAGAAATGGCGGCTCGAGAACGGCCATCATGCTTTCAGGATGAACCAAGTCAAGTTCTCCTAATTGGTCTGGGGTAGCGCCAAGGTCAAGACAAACAGCAGCCCCGCCGTCAGCACCACGGAGGGCCCGGAAATCGTGTTGACAAATGCCGACATCAGCAGCCCGCCGATCACCGAGAGCCCTGCCGTCACCGCCGAAATGACCGCCATGCGCTCCGGCGTCGAGGATAAGCGGCGAGCCGCGGCGGCGGGGATCACCAGCAATGCGGTGATCAGCAACAGCCCCACGATCTTCATGGAAATCGCCGTCATCAGCGCGATGAGCAGAATGAAACCAAGCTCCACCCGTTGCACCTGAACGCCCTCGGCCCGCGCCAATTCCTCATGCACGGAGATGGCGATGAGATCGCGCCAGAGAAATGCCAGCACGCCAAGGACGGCGGCGGCGCCGCCCCAGACAATCGCCACATCGCGCGAAGTCACGGTGAGAATATCGCCGAAGAGCAAGTCCATGTGATCGCCCGCGGCTCCCGTCACCAGCCCCACGGTAATGAGCCCAAGCGCCAGCG
>JBGTNZ010000124.1:0-4904 GCA_041742805.1 Aestuariivirga sp. | reverse complement strand
TCACCAAGTGTAGGTAATCATGAGATGGTAAATGTGAGCGCCCTGAAACGTTAACCATTCGTTAATGTTCAGCACCAAACTGTGCGTAATCTCGGTTAATGTGGGCACTTCGCCATATGCATTCCAGGGTGGGCTGGGTGGCGAGGCCGTTGGCGTAAGGGGGAGCGTTTATGAGTGTTGTCCAACCTATCAAGGCCGCGATGCAGGTGAAATCCGACGCTTCGCGTGTGGAAATCACGCGGCAACCTCGCCGGGACTTTCCTGTCTGGCATTTCGCCATGGTCAACGATATTTCCCGCAATGAGACCATCGAGCGGTCTATCGCCGACCTCGATCGCGACGGCAAGACCGTGGGGGAGATCGGCTCGGGGACCGGGTTGATCGCACTTCTCTTCGCCAAATACGGCGCAGAGCGAGTGGTCACCTGTGAGATGAACGCCAATCTCGCGGGCGTTGCCCGCCGCATCATTGCGGCCACGGCATATGCTGACCGCATTAATATCATCAACGAAAGTTCGACAGTTGCCATCGAGCGCGGTTTGCTGCCGGCTCGGCCCGATGTGATCTTCACTGAAACAGTCGACTGCGGTGTCGTGGGCGAGGGCTTCATGTCGATCGCCGAGGATATCCGTAAGCTAGCCGGTCCGGAAACGCTCATCATGCCCCGCCTTGTCAGCCAGACGGCGGCGCTTATCCAATGCGAAAGTCTCGCCAATCTCAATCGTGCCCGCACAGCGTGCGGCTTTGATTTGCGGTTACTCAACGAGTATGCCACGGGAAACTATTTCCCCGTGCATGCGGAGCTTCATCAGCACAAACTGCTTTGTGAACCGGTTAAGCAGCGGGACTACACCTATCTCGACTGCCCGCCAGCTGAAATTCAAAGAGTTAAGGTGCGCAAATCCGGTACGATCAACGGGGTTCTCAGTTGGTTTGCCGCGGATTTCGGAAATGCCGCTGTGTCGAACGCTCCTTATAGCGGCAGCCACTGGCACCAAGCCTTCCATCCGCTGCCGGAGGATATCCATGTCGAGGAAGGCGAGGATGTATCGATGCTGATCGACGATGACGGTTTCGCCTGGATCATGCGCGGACGGTAACTTGCCTACTCAAGTCCGGCCCTAGCCAAACCGGTTGTTCTTCGGAAAGCCCTTGGGCGGCAGCTTGCCTGCCTGGGCGCGCTCGCCGATCCAGTCCTTGAGGGCGGTAACGACCCATGTCCGGCCGGAACTATCCGCCCAGGATAGACCATCGGCCAGCTTGAAGGCGCGTGCGTCGGATAGGCCGCCATCCTTGAACTTTTGCATCCTGACGCCCTTGCCGCGGGCCATTTCGGGCAGTTCCGCCCGCTTGAAGATAAGCAGTTTGCGGTTTTCGCCGACGCTGGCGATATGGTCGGCGTTCACGGCCACTGGCACACACACCACGGCCTCCCCTGGAGGTTTCACGTTCAGAATCTGCTTGCCCTTTCGCGTCGTCGCAACACATTCATCTTCGCTCACGATGAAGCCATCGCCTTCGGTGGAGGCGATGAGGCGCTTGGCGCCGGGGGTGTGAACGAACACCGCCACGATGGAATCGGCGGCGTCCATATCGCACATGAGGCGCACCGGCTCGCCATGGCCGCGGCCGCCGGGCAGCCTGCCGCCGTCAAGAGTGAAGAACTTGCCCGACGATGAAAACAGCATGATCCTGTCCGTCGACATGGCGGGGAAGACATATTTGCCCTGGTCGCCGTCCTTGTAGGTGAGGCCGGATGTGTCTTCCATGTGGCCCCTCAGGGCCCTGATCCAGCCCTTCTCGGAGCAAACCACGGTGATGGGCTCTTTCTCGATCAGCGCCTGCTCAAAGTCGATGTCAATCTCCGGGGCTTCGGCAAAATCCGAACGCCTTCGGCCGAGCGGCGTCTTTTTGGAGAACTTCTCCTTCACGTCCTTGATCTCGGCCGCGATCTTCGCCCATTGCTCGTCTTCGGACTTGAGCAGCTTGGCAAGACCGGCCTGTTCTTTCGTCAGCGCCTCATGCTCGCTGCGGATTTGCATTTCCTCCAGCTTGCGCAGCGCGCGCAGGCGCATGTTGAGGATGGCCTCGGCCTGGATGTCGCTGAGTTTGAACTTCAGCATGAGCATGGGCTTGGGCTCATCTTCCTGGCGGATGATGCGGATCACCTCGTCCAGGTTGAGGTAGGCGATCAGATAGCCGCCGAGGATTTCGAGGCGGCGGGCGATTTCCGCCAAGCGGAAATTGGTGCGGCGAACCAGCACGTCCTTGCGGTGGTCAAGCCACTCGCGGAGCGCATCCTTCAGCGACAGGACTTTCGGCACCTTGCCGCCGGAGAGCACATTCATGTTCAGCGGAATGCGCGCTTCCAGCTCCGTGTTGCGGAATAGTTGCTCCATCAGAAGTGCTGGATCGACAGTGCGGCTTCTCGGTTCCAGCACGAGGCGGATATCTTCCGCCGATTCATCGCGCACATCGGCCAGCAGAGGCAGCTTCTTCGCAGTGAGGAGCTCCGCGATCTTCTCGATCAAGCGGCTCTTCTGCACCAGATAGGGAATTTCGGTGACGACGATCTGCCAGCCGCCGCGTCCCACATCTTCGGAGGACCAGCGGGCACGCACGCGGAAGGAGCCCCTGCCCGTTTTGTAGGACTCAAGGATCGAAGCGCGATCGTCGATAATGATACCACCGGTCGGAAAGTCCGGCCCCGTCACGAACAGCACCAGTTTGTCGACCGTGGCCTTCGGTGACTTGATGAGATGGAGCGCGGCATCGCAAAGTTCGGCGGCATTGTGGGGCGGAATGGATGTGGCCATGCCCACCGCGATGCCGGAGGAGCCGTTGGCTAATAGATTCGGGAAAGCGCCCGGCAGCACCACGGGCTCCTGCATCGAGCCATCGTAATTTGGGCGGAAGTCGACGGTCTCTTCCTCCAGGCCATCGAGCAAGAGCTTGGCCACCTCCGTCATGCGCGCTTCGGTGTAGCGGTAGGCGGCAGCGCTATCGCCGTCGATGTTGCCGAACTTGCCCTGCCCGTCCACCAGCGGATAGCGCGAGGAAAAATCCTGGGCGAGACGCACCAGCGCATCGTAGATCGACTGATCGCCATGGGGATGGTAACTCCCCATGACATCGCCGACGATCTTCGCCGATTTCTTGAAAGCCGTGTTGGGGTCGAGCCTGAGCTGCCGCATCACATGCAGAAGGCGGCGATGAACCGGCTTCAATCCATCGCGCACATCGGGCAGCGCCCGGTGCATGATGGTGGACAGCGCATAGGCGAGATAACGCTCCTCCAGCGCATCTTTCAGTTCGATGCGTTCTATGTCTTTGGGCGCTTGCGGCGGAGGAACATGCTTGCTCATGATTCGACCGAGTATAGAGGGTTTTCACGGTTTGCTGCCATTCGTCGCCTCGCCGAACGCGTCAAACTTGAGAAACGAGTCTCTCCTTGTCACCGGTTCCCACCCGCTCGATGTGATCCACGACTTCAACATCGAGCATGCCCGCCGCCGCACCGGCCTTGGCGAGTGCAATTTGAATTTCCTGCCGGACCAAGGTCAGAATTTCTTCCGTGCTCTTCTGGTTATCGATTGAGACGCGGATGGAAAGGCCATCAGGGCGTTTTACAATCTGAAACTGCCGGACGCCGATTGTTCCGATCAAAGGTGATCGCAAGATACCTGCATGGACGGTGACCGTACCGCCATCGCGAGCGGGAAATTGCAACAACTCTTCGCGCCGTCCCTCGATTGAGATTATGCGGGCATGGGGCCGCCCGCATTCACAGGGATCGCCGGTCACGGTCACCATATCCGAGACTTCGTATCTAATAAGGGGAAGCACCCTGTTGGTCAGTGTCGTCATGAGCAGCTTGCTGCCCTGTTTGCCGGATGGAACGGGATTGTTGGCCTCGTCGGTTACTTCAAAAACAACGGTGTCCTCGGCCAGGTGAATGCCCGAAACATGCTCACATTCACCGCCCGTAGTCCCGGCCTCCGTGTTGGAATAGCTGTTTACAACCGGAGCCGCCCAGACCTCTTTACAAAGTAGCCGGAGATCCTCTGTGAGCGCTTCCGCGATTGTGCGGAATTTTTTTGGGGAGATGCGTAGACGTCCGCTCCATTGCTCTTCGGCAAGCCGCCGGAGAAAGGAAGGATAGGTGATCAGAAACTCTGGCTGGTAAGCATTCAACGCAGCGACCACTTCGGGAAGCGGAGTGGTGACACCGAGTTTCGGAGCGTCCGCGCGGATGGTGCTCAGCGAACGCAGGACGTGGCTTGAGATATGAAGAGGGTTCGAGGCGCCGATTCCGACAATCCGGCTTCCGGCGGTAACGCCGAACATTCTCTGGAAACGGAGAAAGTTGGCGAGGTTGGACGCCCAGCCCCGCTTATCGTAGACGATAACGCCGCGTTCGCCCGTGGTGCCTCCAGTGGCGCAGGCCACGTATTCATCGAACAAGAGATCGCCTGCATTGCCGCCCGTGATATGCCGTTCGATGTCCACAAGAAGAAGTCCGGGAGCAGTAACAATGAGATCGAAATTGGTCATCAGAGCGCGTTTGGTCAGAACCGGCAGTTCCCCGAGGGACGCGCGCTGCGAAACCAGCGGGCCAATGGATTGACGATAGTATGGTGATGACGCAACGGCGTGTTGCAGAGCAGTTTGTAGCTGTTCTCGCTGGTACGACAAAAGCTGTTCGCGAGACCAACGATCCCGGTCTTGCCGCTCCGCCACTAGAGAGTTTAGGTATTGTTGTTCGATCGGCATGAAGCTCCCACCGCCATTGAACTGCACGCAACATGTATACCGTTAACAAACTCTGCGCGGAAACGGGCTACTACACCCGCACCACCATGACCTTGGTGATCGGCTTCTTGCCCCAGACTTGGTCGGCGGCG
>JBGTNZ010000123.1:0-2306 GCA_041742805.1 Aestuariivirga sp. | reverse complement strand
GAGTCGCCGGCGGCTTAGATCGCCGCCGCGGTGATGCAAACGAAGACCGCGCAGTTCTTTCATGACCACGTGCTGGTGAAGGAGCCGGGGACCCAGAAGGCGACGCCGTGGCACCAGGACATGCCGTATTATTTCGTCGATGGGCGGCAGACGGTGAGCTTCTGGATTCCGATCGATCCGGTGAAGGAGGCGACGCTCCGGGTGGTCGCGGGCTCGCATAAATGGGACAAGATGATCCTGCCGGTGCGCTGGCTGGACGACACCAACTTTTATGGCGCGGAAAATGATTACCGGCCGGTTCCAGATCCCGACAATGATCCGGAGATGAAAGTTATGGAATGGCAGATGGAGCCGGGCGATGCAGTGCTGTTCGATTTCAAGACGGCGCACGGGGCGCGCGGCAACATGGCGCCGAGCCGGCGCAGAGTTTTGTCATTGCGCTGGGTGGGCGATGATGCGTGCTATGCGGAACGGCCGGGCAAAACCTCTCCGCCCTATCCCGGGCACAACATGAAGCCCGGGCAAAAACTGCGCGAGGACTGGTTCCCGGTGATCCACGGAGCCTGATCGGAACCTTGTGACCCAATGGCCGTTACTGGAGCTAGCCCCTCAGTCCGGAGACATGACCATGCGCGTTTTGCCGTTTCTGTTGGCCGCCACCTTTTTTGCCTTGCCCGCGACCATGGCCTTCGCCGAAAGCGAGCAGACGACCGCTGATAGCCGGACCATGGAACGCGCCGACGCCGATATGCGCGACGTGCTCCTGAAGCTCGACGAGTTGGGGCCCAAGCCGCTTGAAACATTGACGCCGGAGGAAGCCCGCAAGCAGCCTTCTCCCGCCGATGCGGTCGCAGCACTCCTCCGGGCGCAGGGCAAGAATCCCGAACAGATGAAACAGCAATCGGGCGTAACCACCGAGGAGGTGACCTATCCGGGAGCGGCGGGCGAGCAAATCCCCGCCCGCATTTACCGGCCGGACGGCCTCGCCCAGGGTGCGCCGATCATTCTTTATATTCATGGCGGCGGTTGGGTTATCGCCAATCTCGACACCTATGACGCGACACCGCGCGCCTTGGCCAAGAAGGCTAAAGCAATCGTCGTCTCAGTGCATTACCGGCAGGCGCCGGAACACAAATTCCCGGCCTCCCATGAGGACACGCTCGCCGCCTTTAAATGGCTGCTTGAAAACGCCCAGAGTTGGGGCGCCGATTCAAAACGCGTGGCGGTAGTGGGCGAAAGCGCTGGCGGCAACATGGCGATGACCGTCGCCATGGGCGCCCGCGAACAGAAGCTCCAGATGCCGGTCCATATCGTTGCCGTCTATCCCGTGGCAGGCACCAGTCTCGATACGCCTTCGTATCAGGAAAACGAAAACGCCAAACCCCTTGGCAGGCCAGGCATGGAATGGTTCTTCAAGCACGAGGTTGCGAACGAAGCTGAGCTCAGCGACCCGAGACTCAATCTTGTAAAGGGTGCCGGCCTTCAAGGCCTGCCGCCCACCACAATCATTCTCGCCGATATCGATCCGCTTAAATCCGATGGACAAATGCTGGCGGAGCAGCTGGACGCCGCTGGAGTCAAGACGGCCATCCAAAGCTACGAGGGCGTCACTCACGAGTTCTTCGGCATGGATGCCGTGGTCAAGGACGCCGCCGCCGCCCAGGATTTCGCCGCCAAGGAACTGAAGCGGGCGTTTGGGGATAAAACGGCGGGGAATTAGTGCTTACCACAATGTTTTGGATGCCCGGCCCGGCCATTCCGCGTCATAGACGCGGCCGTTGATTTCCACCTCTGAAAGCGCCTCGAGAATTTCACCGGGCGTGGGCAGCATTTCCATCTCAACATGCTGGGTGGCGTCCCACAATCGAGACCTGACGATGGCGCGCGCGCACTGGAAATAAGCGGCTTCCACGCTGACCACAATGGCGGTACGCGGCAGCTTGCCGTCCACCGCGAAGGACGCGAGAAGTTCGGGATCGGCGGAAATCATCGCCCTGCCGTTCACGCGGAAGGTCGTTCCGGACCCTGGGATGAGGAAAAGCAACGCCACGCGGGGATCGCGGAGGATGTTGCGAAGGCTGTCGATCCGGTTGTTGCCGCGCCGGTCCGGCACCAAGAGGGTATGCTCGTCCTCGACGGTCACGAAACCGGGCGGATCGCCGCGCGGGGAGGCGTCGATGCCGCCGGGTCCGCCGGTGGCCAGAACGGCGAAGGGAGACGCCTCGATCCAGGCGCGGTACTCCGGCGTCACGTGATCAGCGACCTTGACGATCGATGCGTCGCCGGGCTCGCCGTAGAGCCGCTCC
>JBGTNZ010000122.1:0-2606 GCA_041742805.1 Aestuariivirga sp. | reverse complement strand
CGAACAGTAACGAGTCCCACGGCAAAGACTGTCAGAATTTTCAAAAGAAACACGGCGGCGTCCTCCTTCTACAAACCGAAACGCGCCCACAGAGCGCGAAGTTCCATCGCTTCAAGGAGGGAGCCGGCAAAATCGGCGCCCAACCCCAGACGTTTCAGGCCCCAGCCCGTGCTGGGCGATATGGTCCTGACCACGACCTTATCGCCAAACTTGCGCTGCAATACGTCATGAAGATGGCCGATGCCGTCGATGAGCCCCAAGTCCAGCGCCTGGCGCCCCGCCCAGAAAGCGCCGGAGAACAACTCCTTCTCATCGCCCTTGAGCTTGCCCTCCCTCCTTGAGCGCACTGCCGCTTTGAAGGCCTCGTGCACGTCGGCCTGCAATGACAGGAGCCGTTTGACATCTTCTTTCTTCTCGGGCTGGAAGGGATCGAGGATCGATTTGTTGTCGCCCGCCATGTGAACGCGGCGCTCGATCCCCAGTTTTTCGATGGCATCGACGAAGCCAAACCCCGCCGCGATCACCCCGATTGAGCCCACGATGGAGCTATCATCGGCATAGATTTCATCGGCGGCACAAGCCAGCCAATAGCCGCCGGAAGCGGCCACATCCTCGCAGAAGGCGTAAACCGGAACCTTGTGCTTTTCCGCCAGCGCGCGGATGCGCGTATGGATCAGCGCCGATTGCACGGCGGAGCCGCCGGGCGAATTGATCGAGACCGCCACCGCGGCGATGCCCTTCTTGGCAAAAGCCCGCTCCAGGACGGGCACAATGTCCTTGGCGGTGATCGCTGGCCTGAGCGGCGTGCCGATGCCGATGGCCCCATGCAGGCGAACATGATGGATAAGGGGCACCGATTTGCGGAAGCGCGGCGGCACAAACCGCGCGAAGAAGGATTGCCTGGTCATGGCGCCCAGATAAGCATGGACGGGTTGCGGGGCAAGGATATCAAGTGTGGGGATGGCTCCGCCGCCACGGCCAGTCCGTAACCCCTCCGCAAAAGAGCGCCCACCACACCAGCACAGGTTGGAGCGCTAGCCTGGGCCCGTGATACCACCAGCTCACCGGCAATCCACCCACCGGGATCATGTAAAGTGCGTGGTTGATGTTCGCCGGAAACACGAAAATCGCATAGGCCGCCAACCCGATGGCGGCGGCGCGGCGAAACCGCCTTGTCATCAGGCCAATTGCGCCCGCAATCTCGCAAACACCGGTGAACTGCACCGTCGCCTCCGGCCATGGCACGAAACCAGGCACGATCAGCAGAAAGCCCTGGGGTGCTGCGATATGGAGGATGCCGGCCGCCAGATAAAATGCGGACATGACCAGCCGCATGATCGTGCGGTAGGTAATTAGCGCAAGCGCCAGGCCATGCCGTCGCGGAGGATGGATTCCGCTTCGGAGGTGAATTGCGAGTGCTCGTTATGGAGCACCAGGCCGGGGAGAAGCTGCATGGGGGCCTTGGAGCCCTTGACGCCCTGCACGATGACGCGCGAAGCGGCGGTGCCCTCGCGGGCATAGAGGGGTGCGATGCGGATGTCGCCGAAGCGGTCTTCCATCACATTCAGGAGCTTGCCCAGGGTTTCGGCGCGGTGGACGATGGTGACGGTGCCGCGCAACGTCACCATGGTGTGCAATACTTTGAGCCAGAGTTCGAGATCGCCCGGCCCGAAGGCATGGGCCTGGGCCTTGAGCAGATTTGGCGAAGGCGTTCCCTTGCCGTCCTCGAAATAGGGCGGATTGGCGAAGGCGTGGCTGAACGAGCCGTGGGAGGGCATGGACGCCAAATCCTTGCGGAGCGCGTCTTTCACGTCGGCGTGGATTACCCGCAGGCTGCCGCCGAAACCGTTGCGCTTGGCGTTCTCCTCGCACAGCAGCGCATAGCGGGCAGCGACTTCGATGCCGGTCACATGGATGCCGGGATTGCGGGCTAGCGCGCAAAGAGACGCGACCCCGGTGCCAACGCCCGCTTCGTAAATACTTTCACCGGGCGCGCAGGGAATCGTCGCCGCAAGAAACACGGCGTCAATGCCGGCGCGATAGCCCTTTTCCGGCTGCAGCACGCTCAGCTTGCCTCCCAGGAACAAATCCTCGGTCAAGGTCGCGGGGATATGCCCGCCGGGCGGCGGCGGGGGCGGCGTTGTGGCCGAATAGGCTTGGGCGCTCATCTGCATGGAAGCCGATTATTGATCCTTGATGGTTAGCGATGGGTTACCAAGAATACGCCGCGCCCGGTCAATCTGGCCTTCCGCGACCATAAGGCGCCGCGGAATGGCCCCGATCGAGCCTTCAATGGCGCTGGTATAAGCGTCGAGCAGCACATGTTCCACGCCCTCCTCGGACAGCAGATGGGTCACATAGGACAAGTAAACCAGATCGTTGCTGCGCAGCAGTTCTTTCATGCCGTCATTTTACTCCTCGCCCGCACTTAACCTATACCTCTATTCCGTCATTCCAGCGAAAGCTGGAATCCAGCTTCGACCGGGAAAATGTCGATATTTACAGTCTTCTCATGGAAGCTGGATCCCGGCTTTCGGCGGGATGACGGTTTGGGAAAAGCGGTTTGGGGCGGCAACCGGTCGCGCTGCGCAAGTGCCGGCTGCCGT
>JBGTNZ010000121.1:0-9851 GCA_041742805.1 Aestuariivirga sp. | reverse complement strand
TGTAGCCGCTGGCCTCCACCGCCTGTTTGAGCGCGTAGAGGGACTCCCAGCAGCCGAACATGTGTGAGGCGGTGGAAATATCTCCGGGATTGGCGGCATCGGCGCCATTATCGTCAATGCCGACGGCTGCACGGTAGTTTTTCGCAAATTCCGTAGGCAAGCCTGCAGCAAAGCGCGGGAAGGCTTCCCAAAGATGCGAACCCTCAAGGAATTCGAGCCCGGGAGAAGCAATGTCGACGGCCTCGAGGGAATCTATGAAACCAAAGAGGTTTGGTCCCCTGCCGCCGAAATATTCTCCAAGTTCCCGCACGAAGGTAAGAACGCCAGGCCCCACCATCACGTGATAAATCGCGTCCGTGCCTGCGGGGATCTGAGAGAAATATTTGGTGAAGCTGGTCTCTGCAGGAGAGATAGCAATCACTGTACTGACCTCGCCACCGGCCTTTTTCGCGGCCTCGATAAAAACATCCCGGTGCTCGTAGCCAAAGACATAGTCGGGAACGATCATCGTGATCTTCTTGCCCGCATTGCTCACGATCCACGGTGAAACGGCGGTGACTTGGGCGCGCACATTGGTATTGCCGACCTGAAACACATAGCGATTGAAGCTGCCCGCGGCCAAATCCGATGTCTCACTGGCCACCAGAAGCGGCAGCTTGAGCTCGCCCGCCCGGGCAGCGGAACTCGCCGCCACATGGCTGAACAGGGGGCCGAAGACAAAATCCACCTTGTGCTGGGTTGCAAACTTTTCGATCACCTCCGAGGCACGCTTGGCATCGGTGGCATCATCCTCGACAATGAGTTCAATCGGCCGGCCGCCGATTCCGCCTCCATCATTTATGGTTTTGACCGCAGCCTTGCTCACCTTGTCGTACCAGTGACCGTAGCTTGCACCGATACCGGTAAGATGGGCTTGGAGGCCGATTTTGAGGGGCGCGGCTTGGGCAAGCGCTTGCGGAATAAGCCCGCCCGCAAGGCCGCCAGCTGCCGCCGTTAGTACATGACGCCGGTTGATCAATGCCCCTGTACGAAGACTATTATTGCCCATGGTCGTTCTCCCTGTCGGCCCAAGCTTCGGCTTGCGGCGTATTGTTCGCCGGTTAGTATGCGGGGGAATTTTTTGACGAGTCAAGGGAGCGGCCATGGGGGTTGCCGGACGCTGCGCAGCGCCGTTGATCGCGTGTTTGCCCGCAGGGGCTTGGGTGACGCCGGCGGCGGCGCATGCGAGCGAGCGCGGTCAAATCATGTTGCTGCCGACCGAGCTTTACCTGCTGGGCGGCGGACTTGCTGTCCTTGTCTCGGTTTTATTGGTGACCTTCCTGCCCGCAATCTCGCGGTGGAAGGCGCCCGTGGGAGAAGTGACCATCGGGAGCACTCCACCGATCGTGTCCATTGTGATCAGCCTAGTCAGCCTCGTAGTCCTTTTGCTGCTGGTTCTTGCGGGTCTTTTCGGCCCCACCGATCCAATCTCAAATCCCTTGCCGGGCTGGATTTGGACTTTGTTTTGGATTGGCCTCACGTTCCTTTGTATGGTGTTGGGCAATCTGTGGCCGCTGCTCAACCCGTGGACCGGGCTTATTCGCGTGATTGCACCGCGCAGTCCCGTCCTCCGGTATCCCTTATGGCTTGGTTACTGGCCGGCCGTTATCATGTTTTTCGCCTTCGCGTGGTTCGAACTCATCTACCCGGCGCCTGACGACCCGCCACGGCTGGCCGCGGCCGTTACGGCTTATTTTGCCGCGAATTTGGCAGGGCTTTTGCTTTTTGGCCAGCTTGAATGGATGCGCAAGGCCGAAGCGTTTTCGGTTTATTTTCGCATGGTGGGCGGGATCAGCCCCTTTCAATGGAGTTCCACAGCGGGGCTTCGCGTAGGTCTTCCAGGCCACGGATTGCTGGAATGCAAAAGCATCAGCACAGGTGAGGGCGCCTTTGTTTTACTGGCGCTGGCGACGGTTTCCTTTGATGGGTTTTCGCAAACCTTTTTCTGGATTGATAGCCTCGGCCTCAACCCCTTGGAGTTTCCGGGGCGATCAGCGGTCGTCGTTGCCAACACCCTGGGCCTCGTGCTCATGGCTTTATGCCTTGCACTGGCCTATGCCATCGCCGTTCGGATGGGGTGTTTCATTGCGCGAACCTCGGGCGTTCCGGGCATTGCCCTGGCCATCGTGCCAATCGCGCTCGCCTATCACCTTGCCCACTATCTTGCGGATTTTCCCGTGGACGCCCTAAGAGCCGTAAAGGCGTTATCCGACCCATTCGGCACCGGCCACGATCTTCTCGGCACAGCGGATATCAACCCTCCCGCGTCCATCATGATGGACCATCGCGTGGCCACCTTGATCTATCGGTTGCAGACGGTGATCATTGTCATGGGTCACGTTATGGCGGTGGTAATGGCGCATCTAATGGCGCTGCGCGGGGATAAAAGCGTCCCCGCGGCGCTTCTGGCCCTGGCGCCCCTGAACGCCCTAATGGTTCTCTATACAGTGTTTGGCCTTTGGCTTCTGTCGACGCCGATTATTTCATGAGGAGGGCATTTCAATGACGGTTTCCGGGCCTCCCTATCCGCGCGACATGAAAGGCTATGGCCGGGCTATCCCCGATCCGAAATGGCCGGGCGGAGCCTATGTGGCCGTCCAGTTTGTGCTGAATTACGAGGAGGGTGGTGAGAACAATATTCTGCACGGCGATGCAGCTTCGGAAGCGTTTTTGTCGGAGATCGCTGGGGCACAGCCATGGCCGGGAGAGCGCCACTGGAATATGGAGTCGATCTACGAATATGGCGCGCGTGCGGGCTTCTGGCGGCTGTGGCGAATGTTCACCGCGAGAAAGCTTCCCCTCACGGTGTTTGGCGTGGCAACGGCATTGCAGCGCTCGCCAGAGCAGGTTCAAGCCATGCGGGAGGCGGACTGGGAGATCGCCAGTCATGGCCTGAAATGGATTGAGCACAAGGACATGCCGGAGGAGCTGGAGCGGCAATCCATTGCTGACGCGATTCAAATGCACACGAAGGTGACAGGCGAACGTCCACTCGGCTGGTACACCGGCCGTTGCTCCATGAACACGGCGGGGCTTGTCATGGAGGAGGGTGGGTTCCTCTATTCATCCGACAGCTACGCAGACGATCTGCCCTATTGGATCGACCGTGCCTCAGGCGGGAAACATCTCGTCATTCCGTACACGCTCGATGCCAACGACATGCGCTTTGCGACACCGCACGGCTTCGGCACGGGTGATGATTTCTTCGGTTATCTGCGAGATACATTGGATTGCCTTTACGAGGAGGGCAGGCGAGGTTCACCGAAAATGATGTCCGTGGGGCTTCATTGCAGGTTGGCGGGGCGGCCGGGCCGTGCGGTGGGGCTGGCGAAGTTCGTGGATCACGTGCTTTCCCACGACAAAATCTGGATTGCCCGGCGGATCGATATCGCGCGGCACTGGCATGCCAATTTCCCGAATATCGACGGTCGGCCGGAACTATGAGATAATACCTTCCATGCAACTCCTGTCTCCCATATCCTCCGCTCCGGCAGCGAGCCGAATTATTCGGCCCGGCATGCGTACGCTCCCGTTTGGCGTCGAGCGCTACCGCATAGCCGGCGGGGGCTCCAACGTCATCACGGTGAGGGTGGGGGACTCAGTGAGTCTTTCCGACGTGGAAGGGGGGCAGTCTTGCGAAGTAGCCTTTTGCGATGACAATGGTCGCTTCGATACCGGGGCGCTTGGCGTTCGCTCAAATAGTCGCGGCGAGGGAATAAAAGCCCTGTTGGGAGGCGACAACGAAGGTGCCCGCCGCACCCGGTCGGCCTTACACCGGCGCGGCATCGATATCGCCAAGGCTGAAACCTTGCGGCTGTTCGGGGAAGGGTCACGCCCCGGAGCTTCAGCCGAGTTTCGCGTTGCCCGGGACGGTATTATCATCGTGGCTGCACCTGCCAGTGCTATGTCACCAGAAAACCAGGACACGGCCACCGACATCGAACTCCAGATCACACGGGCGGAAAAACCCGACGCCAACGTAAGCGTGCTGCCCGAGCCTCTTGCCGATCCGTTGCATGATATCCGTGTCAAGGCCGCAACCGCCGGCGCCTATATGGTCAAGGCGGGCGAATACATTCAGATCATCGATGTCTCCGGTCGTCAAATGACGGATTTCCAATGCTTTTCCGCACGCCAGCTCGACAAAGGCATTGAGAACGCACTTGATGCCACGGTCACGCGCACATTGACGGGCCGCGCCTATCCTGCCCCCGGCCTGCCGTCAAAAGCGTTCGGATTCGACTTCGAGCCTCTTGTCGAGATTGTCCAGGACACCTGCGGCCGGCACGACGCCTTCGCCACAGCCTGCAATTCAAGGTACTATGACGATGCCGGCTATCCGGGTCACATCAACTGCACGGAAAACTTCAATCGGGCCCTCGATCCTTATGGGATCGCTAAGCGGAACGGCTGGGAAGCATTGAACTTCTTCTACAACTCGAACATCGATGCGCAAAACCAGTTGATATTCGACGAAGCATGGTCGCGGCCCGGCGATTATGTGCTGATGCGGGCACTCACCGATCTTGTCTGCGTTTCCTCCTCTTGCCCCGATGACATCAATCCGGGGAACGGCTGGGATCCGACAGATATTCACGTTCGCACCTATTCCGACAAACAGAAATTTTCCAGAGCAATGGCCTATCGCATGACGCCTGACGCCGACGCCCAACTAACCCGTGAGACTTCGTTCCATCCACGCCTTTCAGCTTTGACTCGGAACTATGTTGAGTATCGCGGCTACTGGCTGCCATCGCGCTTCAACAATGACGGGCCGGTTGAGGCATACTGGGCCTGCCGCGAAAATGCCACCGTGACCGATCTTTCGCCTTTGCGCAAATTCGAGGTGACAGGGCCGGACGCGGAAGCGCTCCTGCAATATTGCCTGACCCGCGATATCCGCCGTCTTTCGACAGGGCAGGTGGTCTACACCGCCATGTGCTACGAAAACGGCGGCATGATCGACGACGGCACGGTGTTCCGGCTTAGCCAGAACAATTTCCGCTGGATCGGCGGCGACGACTATAGCGGCATCTGGCTCCGCCAGCAGGCCGAGAAGATGGGCTACAAAGCCTGGGTTCGCTCCTCAACAGACCAGCTTCACAACATTGCCGTGCAGGGGCCGAAAAGTCGCGATCTCCTCAAGGAGCTAATCTGGACGGCGCCTGCGCAGCCGGCCATCGGCGAACTGGAATGGTTCCGGTTTGCAGTGGCCCGCATCGGTCAGTTCGATGGGGCGCCCATCGTCGTTTCGCGCACCGGCTACACGGGCGAGCTCGGCTACGAGATATTCTGTCATCCGAAGGATGCGCTTACAGTTTTCGATGCAGTGTGGGAGGCAGGACAAAAATACGGCCTGAAACCGATGGGCCTCGAGGCTCTCGACATGGTTCGCATCGAAGCGGGCCTCATCTTTGCCAACTACGAGTTCACTTCGGAAACCGATCCTTTCGAGGCTGGGATTGGCTTCACCGTTCCGCTCAAAACCAAGACGGATGATTTCATTGGCAAACAGGCGCTTATCCAGCGCAAGGAGCATCCACGCCGGAAGCTTGTGGGCCTTGAGATCGCCTCGAATGAGGCGGTCGGCCACGGCGACTGCGTACACATTGGCCGCGCCCAGATCGGAGTCGTGACCAGCAGCACGCGCTCGCCTCTTTTAGCAAAGAACATCGCCCTGGCGCGCGTCGATGCCCTGCACAGCGAATTGGGAACTGAAATCGAGATCGGCAAGCTTGACGGCCATCAGAAGCGCTTGCCCGGACGCATCGTGAGATTCGCGCATTATGATCCGGAGAAGACGAGGCCAAGGTCTTAGCCTTTCCTCGAATTAAGAATTTACTCGTTCCTTAAATAAGACTCCATCGAGTCATCCATCGCCTCAAGCCATGGCGTGTGGTGCTTTGGGGACATCGTTTGGGTCATGAGCGAGCGGTAGGCATTATTGCGAAAGCCCATGATATCTTCCATCTTGTGGTGCTCCCACTCCATGAAGGTGCGGTTGGTTCCCTCGATGTCGAAGCTTGGATAGTCGGTCGCGGCGATCAGCTCCTTCACATTGTCGCCCTGGAACCAGATCATCTGTTCGGCATTTTCCAACTTTTCCTCGCGCTTGCGCCAGGCCTTCGAGTGTTTGCGCATTTCAGCAAGAGGCGCCAGCTTGATGCGTCCAAGCATCACGTCACGCGCAAACCAGGCTTGAGCGTCGAACATGTTGAACGTGTAGAATTGATCCTGCATGCCGACATAGAACAGTTTTGGATTTTCCTCCCACACCACGCCTTGGTAGAGCCCCAGCGGCCACAGGCGATTGGTGGTCCTCAACCGAAGATCGTCGGGGAGGAAGGGGAAGTGATGCTGATAGCCGGTGCACAGGATGAGGGCGTCGACTTCCTTCGACGATCCGTCCCTGAAAAACGCAGTTTTGTTTTCAAGCCTTTGCAATAGCGGGCGCTCTTCGAAGTTCTTGGGCCACTTAAAGCCCATGGGCTTCGACCGATAGGTCGCTGTGACCGATCTCGCGCCATATTTCCAGCACTGGGAGCCGATGTCCTCCGCCGAATAACTGCGGCCGACGATGAGCACATCCTTACCCTTGAATTCCAGCGCGTCGCGGAAATCATGGGCGTGCATAACGCGGCCGTTGAACGACCGGATGCCTTCGAATTCTGGCACGTTCGGCGTGGAAAAATGACCGGAGGCCACGACGACGTAATCGAAATCCTCCGTGTACATACGATCCTTAGCGAGGGATTGGGCGGTTACCTGGAATTTCTTTTTCTTCTCGTCCCAATTCACCATGCGCACGGGGGTGTTGAAGCGCACCCATTTTCGCACCTTGGCCTTTTCGACGCGGCCCTTGATGTAGTCCCACAGGACGGCGCGGGGAGGATAGGAGGGGATCGGCTTGCCGAAATGCTCCTCGAAGGAATAGTCGGCAAATTCAAGGCATTCCTTGGGGCCGTTGGACCATAGGTACCGATACATGCTGCCATGCACCGGCTCGCAATGCTCATCGAGGCCGGTGCGCCAGGTGTAGTTCCACAATCCACCCCAATCCGACTGCTTTTCGAAGCACACGACTTCCGGAATTTTTGCCTTCTTCTTGGCCGCGGATTGGAAGGCACGGAGTACCGCAAGGCCCGAAGGTCCCGCGCCGATCACAGCTACACGCTTCATACGGGTCGTCTCCTCTCTTGATTCCGCTTGCGAACGCAATCCAATTCAGACCATTATTAGGCCAATTTCGGACCAATCTGTAAAGGCCAAACCGCGCCCTTATGCGACAAATCAGCAATGAAATGCTCCGGAGCCACTTTCTGGGGTGGCAATGCCGGATAAGGCAGATTTCGGCCCGCGATTATGAAGGCCAGCCGCTTTCCGCGATGCGCCCCCGTGTCAGCCGCAGAAGCGGGGAGGTGCTTTTTCCAGCCATGACGGTGATGCTCATCCCCGCAGATAGCAATATCAGCACCGCCTATTTTAAATTCCAGGTGCAAAGGACTGTGGATCCCGCGGCAGTGCGAGAGGCCGGCGTCAATTATCTCGCAGGAGGTTTCTATCAGGAGCCGGAGTTTTTCGCCGATGAATTGACCGGGGTGTTTGGCGCGAACAAAGCAAGCGCAATGCCCAAGGATGTAGTCCTCGACTTCGAACAATTCGCCCAAAGTTTTCGCATGTTCTGCAAGGTACGGAAACTCGGCATGAACGATAAAGCCCGAGAGGCGAGCCTGTGGCAGGCGCGGATTTTCAATCCCGGCATTGCGAACGGCGCCATCGTCCTTGGTTTCCAGCCGGACTGGAAGAGCGCTGTGGCCGTTCCGATGCCATAGTCCGCCCGTCTTGTCATTGCCGGGCTCGTCCCGGCAACCCATTCATCAACCTACTCAGTATTGCAATCACGGAGTTCATTGATCCATGGGTCGCCGGAATAAATCCGGCGATGACAATGTTTGTGTCCCTCAAAACTTTCGATAGGCTTGGTTGAGCTGGACCATCGGATGGTTGGGAGACATCTGGAACTTGATGAGAAGCTCCCTCGCCATCATGTCGCGTTCCTGTTGGTTGTCGGGCAGCTTCACTTTTTTTGGAATACGCACCCAGCCGTTCACGTTGCGGTCGAAGATGGCAGGTTCGCCTTCTTCGTATCCCATGTGCACATCCTCAAGCCAATTTAGATCATCCCAACCCATATATTCCATGTAGCCGCGCAGGAACGGAGTGAGCCGCGAATAATCCGGCAGCAGGTTCACATCATAACGGTAGCCGATGTGCTGGCCGATTTCCTTTTCGCGGCTCGAGGAGAGGCCAGCCTTGTCCTTGATGAATTGGTTGACATCCTTGATCTCGGAACCCTTGTAACTCGTGCCCGCCATCGACGTATCTCCGATCAATACTTGTGATAGTTTCCGCCTTCCATGCCGACCACGTAATTGGTGCCGGCAAGAGGTACTTTGCACATGGCGGAAGCCTCCATCGTCAACGCCGCCAAATCTTCGGGCTCCAACGAGTGGATGTTCGTCTTGCCGCAGGCGCGCGCCAGGAGCTGTGCTTCCATGGTGAGCGTGTGCAGGAAGTTATACACGCGCTCGGCCGCCTTGTCTGGATCAAGGCGCTGGCGCAGCACCGGGTCCTGAGTGGTGACACCCACTGGACAGCGTCCCGTGTGGCAGTGATAGCAGCACCCTGCCTCGACGCCGATCTCGTTGGGATAATCGGTGACGCCTTCGATGTGCTTGTTGCAATTGAGCGCCATGAGCACAGAGTGGCCGATGGCGATGGCGTCTGCGCCCAGTGCCATGGCCTTCGCAACATCTCCGCCATTGCGGATGCCGCCGGCATAGACCAGCGAGATCTCGCCCTTCTTGCCGAGTTCATCGATGGCCCGGCGCGCCTCGCGGATCGCAGCGATTCCCGGGATGCCCGTATCTTCCGTGGCGATGTGAGGGCCAGCACCGGTGCTGCCTTCCATCGCGTCGATATAGATTGAGTCCGGGTCGCACTTTACCGCCATGCGAACGTCATCATAGACGCGCGCCGCGCCAAGCTTCAGCTGGATCGGAATTTCGTGATTGGTGGCTTCACGAATCTCCTGAATCTTGAGCGAGAGATCGTCGGGGCCGAGCCAATCGGGATGACGGGCTGGCGAGCGTTGGTCGATGCCAGCGGGCAGGGAGCGCATTTCGGCTACTTGATCAGTGACTTTCTGGCCCATGAGATGGCCGCCGAGGCCAACCTTGCAGCCCTGACCGATGAAGAATTCGCAGGCATCCGCGAGGCGCAAATGGTGCGGGTTGAAACCGTAGCGCGACTGGATGCATTGGTAAAACCATTTCATCGAGTAGCGCCGCTCGTCTGGAATCATGCCGCCTTCACCAGAGCAGGTGGCGGAACCCGCCATCGTGGTGCCGCGGGCGAGAGCCACCTTGGCTTCATAGGAGAGCGCACCAAACGACATGCCCGTGACATAGACGGGAATATCCAGAACCATTGGCCGCTTGGCGCGCGGGCCAATGACGGTCTTGGTCTCGCATTTTTCGCGGTAACCCTCGATGACGAAGCGCGTGAGCGTGCCGGGAAGGAAGGTAAGATCGTCCCAATGGGGACTTTTCTTGAACAGCGAGAAGCCGCGCATGCGGTATCGGCCGAGCTCCGATTTGATGTGAATGTCGTTCATCACCTCGGGAGTGAAGATCTTCGAAGAACCCAACATATACTTTTTCGATTCAGCCGGCGCCCTGGCGGCCAGCCCGGCCATACCGGTTTTGGTGCGCGAAGGAGCCCCACCACGCGTCGCCTGAACACCGGAACGC
>JBGTNZ010000120.1:0-3666 GCA_041742805.1 Aestuariivirga sp. | reverse complement strand
AATAGAGGAAAATGATGCGATAGATCGGTTTGTGTTCGAGTCCAAAGAAAGCGGCAAAACCACCTTCGCCGTCGGTAAAAGGCAGGCCGAAAAATGATGGCCGCGGAATGCCGCCGATACCCGCAGGGCCGCCCGTGAAGTCCGACCAGTTGATCAGGATCACGCGGACAATTTCGCCGAAGGCCAAGGTAACGATGGCGAGGTAATCACCGCGCAGGCGCAACACCGGAAAACCCAGTATCACACCCCAGAGTGCGGCGAGGATGCCCGCGATCGGCAGAGTGATGAAGAAGGCCCAAAGAAGGATGCCTTCGCCAAACCACATCGGCAGGTAAATCGTGGAGAGCAGTGCGTAGGCATAAGCGCCAACCGCATAAAAGGCGACATAACCGAGGTCGAGCAACCCCGCCAAGCCGACGACGATGTTCAGGCCCCATCCCAGCATGATGTAGGTGAGCACGAGGATCGCCAGGTCAACGATGCGGCGGTCCACGCCGGGAAGAAAGGGGAGGGCTATCGCCACCACAAACAGCACGGGGAGTATATATTTGCCCAGATTTCTAGCCGGCAGTGCGGGTGCCGCGGTTGCCCTGGAGGGAGCCGTCCGCGGCCTGCCCGGCTTCAAAAAATGGTAAGCGAGGCGGCCTGCCGCGATAATCGCCGTGAAAATCGCAACCAGGCCCCAGCGCTGCTCCAGCGCCAGGCTGCCCGAGATGGCGAAGGTCTTGAGGCCGATGATGGGGCCAAGGATGATGAATGCGAGGCCTGCGGTGAGCAGCACGTCCTTGGCGATTGCGGCGAAATCGAACCGCCGGGCCTCAACTGTGGCGCCGGTGGATTTTGCGACTGCAACCATGAATGGCTAAACCTTTTCCACTTCGGGTTTGCCAAGGAGGCCCTGGGGAAGGAAGATCAAAACGGCCGCCAGCATCGCGAAGGCCGCGACATCCTTATATTCGATACTAAAATAGGCCGACCAGAAGACCTCGATCAAACCGATGATCAGGCCGCCGATCATCGCTCCCGGGATGGATCCAATCCCGCCGAGGACCGCCGCGGTGAAGGCTTTGATGCCCGCGAGGAAGCCCACGTAAAAATCGGTGACGCCGTAATAGAGGAAGAACATCAAACCAGCGACCGCGGCGAGCGCTGCGCCCATGATGAAGGTGATGGCAATGGTGCGATCGACGTCGATGCCGAGGAGCGAGGCCATCTTCATGTCCTGCTCGCAGGAGCGCTGGGCCCGGCCCAGGGATGTTCGCGTAATGATGATCGTGAAGATGGTCATCAATATGAGCGTCGTTACGATAATGAAAATCTGCATATTCGACAGGCGCACGACGAACAGGCCCTGGGCGGCGGCGCGATGCATGAGTTCATAGCCGCCCGTGACAATGGGCTGGAGCGGTTTTGGCCGGCCGTCCTGGGCGATGCGCACGAATTCCTGGAGGACGAGGGACATGCCGATGGCCGAGATCAAGGGGGCGAGCCGGAACGAGCCCCGCAAGGGGCGATAGGCCACACGCTCGATGGTCCAGTTGTAGGCGGAGGCGATAATCATGGCGATGATCACCACGAGAATGAGCGCCATGATGATGGGTAACAATCCGCTGCCGCCGGTGAGCCCCAAGGCCACGATGGCGATGAGCGAAACGAAGCCGCCAACCATGAACACATCGCCATGGGCGAAGTTGATCATGCCGATGATGCCGTAAACCATCGTGTAGCCGATGGCGATGAGACCGTAGATGGAACCGAGCGTGACGCCGTTAATGAGCTGCTGGAGAAAATACTCCATGCGCCCCCCTTCCTGGTTTACTCGCCCTTGCGGCTCTTCAGTTGCCTCGGCCGCTTCGGGCCTCGAGTCTTAGACCGGCCCGCAATTTTAGACAATATGTATTGATTTCACTTTGAGGCTCACGACTTCCCGCGAGCGCACCTGCTATTTCAGTCAAGCAAGTGTATGCTCAACAATCCCTTCCCCCCTCGCGGGGGAAGGTGCCGCGCAGCGCCGGATGAGGGGGTTGCTTCGGCGGGGCCGGTGTTCGGCGCTTGGACTCGCGGAAGCAGCCCCCTCATCCGTCTCGCGCCTAGGGCGCGATCCACCTGCCCCCGCGAGGGGGAAGGGGAAAGTAGTAAAATCTGAATTCTATTTGGAGGAGTGTACCTCATGAAATCAAAGAAGATGAAAGCGCTTCCGGACATCGTCTCTCCGGATGAGTGGCAAGCGGTGCACAAAAAATTGTTGGCGAAGGAGAAAGCGGCAACGCGCGCGCGGGACAAGCTGGCCGCGGAGCGGCGCAGGCTGCCGATGATGAAGATCGTCGAGAACTATGTGTTCGAGGGGCCGAAGGGAAAAATCAGCCTGCTGGAGCTTTTCGAAGGGCGTCCGCAGCTCATCATCTATCACTTCATGTTCGCTCCCGACGTTGAGGGCTGGCCTGAAGCTGGCTGTGTTGGCTGCTCATTCGTTGTCGATCACATTGGCCATCCTGCGCATTTGCATGCGCGCAACACTTCGTTTGCGCTCGTGTCGCTGGCGCCCTTGGCGAATATCGAGGCGTACAAGAAACGCATGGGCTGGAGCTTGCCTTGGTATTCCTCAGCGGGCAGCGATTTCAACCGGGACTTCGGCCGAACGACTGATGAAGGCGAAATGTTTGGCCTCAGTGTTTTCCTGCGCGATGGCGAAAACATCTACCGCACCTATTTCACCAGCGGGCGCGGCGTCGAAGCCCTCGGCAGCCCATGGACGTTCCTCGACCTGACACCGCTTGGCCGCCAGGAGGATTGGGAGGATTCGCCCGAAGGCTGGCCGCAGACATCGGGCTATACATGGTGGCGACGCCATGACGAATATTTTTGACCGGACAATCAAAAAGTGTTTGACTCTATGCCCAAACGATATATGTCCGCCCGAGATATATCGGAGCAATATAGATTCACATGAACGTCCGGACCTTATGCCTTGGCGTCCTCGCGGTGGGGGAGGCCAGTGGCTATGAAATCAAGAAGGGGATCGAAGAAGGGCATTTCAGCCACTTCATCGAGGCCAGCTATGGGTCGATCTATCCAGCCCTCATCCAGCTCCATGCGGAAGGCCTGTTGACGGTCCGGGCCGAGGAGCAGACGGGGAAGCCCGACAAAAAGGTCTATGGCATCACCGAAGCGGGGCGGCGGGCGCTGGCGAAGGCGGTCTCGGAGGTTCCGGCCAAGGACAAGTTCAAATCCGAGTTCCTGTTTCAGATGCTGATGCAGCCGCTGCTGTCGCCCGGCGCCATGGTGAATGCCATCGACAAGCAATTGCGCGATTTGAACGAGGATCTTGGCCGCATCGCCGAATGCCAGCGCAAGGAAGAGCCGCACGCTGGCGGTCAGTTTGTCGCGGGCTACGGCAAGGCCGTGCTGACAGCGGCTGTCATTTATTTGGAGCAGAAGAAAGCCGAAGTGTTGCACGAAGCTGTCGCACCGGCGGCTGAGTGAGACTGGAGTTGAAGAAGCCATGATCCGTCGCAGTCTTTATCTTATCATTGCCACCGTGGTGCTGGGCGGCCTGGCCGCGCTCATCGCGTGGTATTCCTTCAGCTTCAAGCCGAAGATGCTGGCCGATGTCATTCTGGGGTCCCCTCAGCCCGCACAGACTGTTTCCGCTGAAGAAGCGCGCAC
>JBGTNZ010000119.1:0-13573 GCA_041742805.1 Aestuariivirga sp. | reverse complement strand
TCTGACCTCATAACACGCCCAAAGTGGGGCCAGTTCCGTTGGCGGCTCAGGCTGGGGCCGCCTATATATAGGACGTATGAGCCTAGGTCCAAACTGAATGCGCCGCGTTTTTCCCCTAATGATCCTTTTGGGATTGTTCCTTGAACTTGCCGTCATGATCCTCGTCGGCCAACGCATCGGCGTGCTGGCAACCCTCCTGTGGGTTGTAGGCGGCGGGATTTTGGGCGGCATCGTCATCCGGTCCGCCGGCCTTGGCTTGGTTGAGGCCCTGCGCGGATCCAGCCGAGACCTTCGGTTCACGACCGAAGCTGCGGCTGCGGGCTTTCTTTATATGTTGGCGGGCCTTCTGCTGATCGTGCCGGGCTTCGTTTCGGACTTGCTGGGCCTCGTGCTGCTTCCGCTTTCGGTGAGGCAATGGCTCATCGCCAAACTTATGAACAAAATACCTTTGGGATCGCGGCGCGATAGCTACAGTCCGGGAAAGGTCATCGAAGGCGAAGCCATTGAGATCGAGGGCGAGATCGTTAAACGGCCGGATGCCGGGCGTAGTGGCTAGCCTTGCGGCCCTTGAACCGTCGTGATAGCGAACCGCAGGATCAAAAAGAGGCTTCCCCAAAAATGTCCAAGACCGCCAAACCGGCCCCCAAGAAGGCGGCCAAGCCCGCCGGCAATGGTGGCGAGGAAAACAAAGCGCCCAAGGTGACAGCCACCGCCACCGCCCAGCCATTAAGCGTGGAGGCGCCGCAGCCGCAGCCGGGCACGCAGCCGTCCATGCGCATTCTTGGCCAGTATCTCAAGGATTTAAGTTTCGAAAATCCCAACGCGCCGCAATCGCTGACGCCCCAGCAAACCCAGCCCGACATCAACATCTCGGTCAACGTCAATGCGCGCAACCTGGCGCCCACGGACTTCGAAGTCGAACTCCATCTCGACGCCAAAGCGACCTTGCAAGGCAAGGTGATCTTCGCCGCCGAGCTTCTCTATGCTGGAGCTTTCCGGCTGGAGAATTTCCCGAAAAAACTCTTGCATCCAGCAGTGCTGATCGAATGTCCGCGCATGCTCTTTCCGTTTGCCCGGCAAATTCTCGCCGATGCCACGCGCAACGGCGGCTTCCCGCCCTTGATGCTCGACCCCATCGATTTCGCCAGCATGTACCAGAAGCGCATGCAGCAACAGCAGGACGCGGCGGCGGTGGCGGCCAAGAACTAAGTGAACGCTATTCAATCCACGATCGAAGCGGCGTGGGAAGCCCGCGACGGCATTTCGCCTTCGACCAAAGGTAAAGTGCGCGATGCCGTCGATGACGCGTTGAACCTGCTGGATAGTGGCCAGGCCCGTGTTGCCGAAAAGAAGGACGGTGGCTGGGTGACCCAGCAGTGGTTGAAAAAAGCCGTCCTGCTGTCGTTCCGGCTCAACGACATGGAGATGATCGCTGGCGGCCCCGGCAAGAGCGGCTGGTGGGACAAGGTGCCGTCGAAATTCAACGGCTGGTCGGAAAAAGATTTTCGCGCGAGCGGTTTTCGCGCCGTGCCCAATTGTATCGTGCGACGCTCGGCCTATATCGCGCCCGGCGCCATTCTCATGCCCTCCTTCGTCAATCTCGGTGCCTATGTCGACTCAGGCACCATGGTCGATACCTGGGTGACAGTGGGATCCTGCGCGCAGATCGGCAAAAATGTCCATCTGTCAGGCGGTGTCGGCATCGGCGGCGTGCTAGAGCCCATGCAGGCGGGGCCCACCATCATCGAGGACAATTGCTTTATCGGCGCCCGTTCGGAAGTGGTCGAGGGGGTCATTGTCGGCGAAGGCTCGGTTATTTCCATGGGGGTATTCATCGGCCAGTCCACCAAGATTATCGATCGTGCGACCGGCGAAGTCTTCATGGGCCGTGTGCCGCCCTATTCCGTGGTTGTTTCGGGCTCGCTGCCGCAAAAGCCGTTCAAGGATGGTTCTCCAAGTCCCTCCCTCTATTGCGCCGTCATTGTCAAGCGCGTCGATGAAAAGACCAGGGCCAAGACAAGCATCAACGAGTTGCTGCGAGATTGACCCTTACGGCGCTTACGATCTTGCGCGATAATCGGCCGGGGTAATCGAATCATCACCGAGTGGGGAGAAAACACCATGGATATGTCGATGTTCACGAGCTTCGAGGGCCGCATCAACCGGCAGAAATGGTGGTTGGGGCTCATCGCGCTGGTCGTCATTGAATGGATTGTGCTCATTGTTCTCGGAATGATTTTCGGCGGCAGCATGATGACCGGGATGGATCCGAATAACCCGGAAGCCGCCGCTCAAGCCATGGGGATGATGTCGGTGCCGATGATTATTGTTCTTCTTATTTTTCTTTGGCCGTCCCTGGCTCTCTATGCCAAGCGCTGGCATGATCGTGGCAAATCGGGCTGGTGGACGCTGATCATTCTCATTCCTCTGATCGGGGGTATCTGGGCGCTGATCGAGCTCGGCTTCCTGCGCGGCACCGAAGGACCGAACCGGTACGGCCCCGATCCGCTGGCGGTTTAATTCGCCGGGCGCATTGTTTGCGGCTATGATCGCGTCCCATGAAAAAACCCGCCGCTAGCGCTCCCACCGATTCCGCCGCCATTCTCCAGAGCCTTATCCGCTGCCCCTCGGTAACCCCGCTTGAAGCGGGTGCGCTTACCGTTCTTGAAAATCTTTTGTCCGCCCAAGGCTTCGTCTGTCAGCGGCTGATCTTCAAGGATGGAAACACTCCCGATGTGGAAAACCTTTTCGCCCGCATCGGCAGCGGGGCGCCGCATCTATGTTTCGCCGGGCACACGGATGTGGTGCCGCCCGGTAACCTTGAGGACTGGTCGCATCCGCCCTTCGCGGGCGAAATCGCCGATGGCTATCTTTATGGCCGTGGCGCCACCGACATGAAGGGCTCGGTCGCCGCCTTTGCCGCCGCTGCCGTGGATTTCGTGAAGGCGAACGGCAAGCCAAAGGGCTCGATCTCTTTTCTTATCACAGGCGATGAAGAGGGGCCTGCCATCAACGGCACGGTGAAGGTGCTGCAATGGATGAAGGAGAACGGTCACATTCCCGATCACTGCCTGGTGGGCGAGCCGACCTCCACGGGGAAACTTGGCGATGCCCTCAAGATCGGCCGCCGCGGCTCCGTGAGCATGACCGTCACCGTCGAAGGCCGCCAAGGCCATGTTGCTTACCCCCAGCAGGCCGATAATCCGATCCCCAAGATCGCGCGCTTCATTGACCGGATTTCGCAAGGCGTCCTCGATGAGGGAAATGAACATTTCGATGCTTCGACCCTTGCGTTAACCTCGGTCGATGTTGGCAACTCCGCCTCCAATGTCATTCCAGCGCGTGCGGCAGCGAAGTTCAATATCCGCTTCGGTACAGCCCAGACCCACCAATCGCTCCAGGACTGGATTGCCTCGCAAATCGTCGAAACGAAAGAGGAGCTAGGTGGCAAGTGGACGATGTTGGCAAGCGAGGGGGCGAACGCCTTCATGACCGAGCCCGGCGCTTTCGTCGGCCTCGTGCAGGATGCGGTCGAGGGTCAAACCGGTTTGCTGCCCAAGCTCTCGACCTCGGGCGGCACGTCGGACGCACGCTTCATCAAGGACTATTGCCCCGTGCTTGAATTCGGTCCCACCAATGCCACGATCCACATGACGGACGAGCGGATTTCAATCGAGGAACTGCGCGCCACACAGGCCATCTATTCGCGGATCATCGAGGATTATTTCAATACTCAACTCTAATAAGATACAGCCCATCCGGCGGTGAAACCGGCCCGCATCGCGCCCGGTCCGCGGCGTCGAGCGCGGCTCTCACATCATCGGCCCGCCATTTCCCTTCGCCCACGAGCTTCAGAGTGCCAACCATGGAACGCACCTGTGAGTGCAGGAAGGAACGCGCATCGGCGCGGATTTCGATGAGTTCGCCATATCGCGCGACATCGAGCCGGTCGAGCGTCTTGACCGGCGATTGCGCCTGGCAGGCCGCGGCGCGGAACGTGGTAAAATCATGCTTGCCGAGCAAAAGCTGTGCCGCCTCATGCATGGCGCTCGCATCAAGTTCAACCGGCAGCCACCACACCTTGCCTTTGTCCAGTGCGGCGGGGCTTCGGCGATTGAGAATGCGATAGAGATAATGCCGCCGCGTGGCTGAAAAACGCGCATGAAAATCACTGGGTGTTTCAATTGCCTCCAGCACACTGATAGGTTGAGGCCTGACATTGGCATTGAGCGCATTGCGCAACTCGAAAACATCCCACGGCCTCAGCAAATCCACATGGGCAACCTGCCCCAGCGCATGCACGCCCGCATCCGTGCGGCCCGCGCCATGTACAACCGCGGGCTCACCGTTGACGACGGCGACAGCCGCCTCCAAAACCCCCTGCACCGAGCGTTCGCTGGCCTGCATCTGCCAGCCCGCGAAGGGCGTTCCGTCATATTCGATGGTGAGCTTGTAGCGCGGCATCAGGAAACCTTCGTGCCCCTTGCGATCGGAAACCCGCGCAAAAATCTCTCCGCGTCCATGGGCTCCCTGCCTTCACGTTGCAACTTGAGAAGGCGCACCGCGCCCTCGCCGCAGGCAACAGCGAGATCGTCATCCAGAACAGTTCCCGCAAGACCCGATTGATCAACCGTTTCGGAGAAGAGGACTTTGACACGTGTGCCATTGATCGTGAACCACGCGCCCGGAAAAGGCGAAAGTGCGTGAATGTGATTGCGCGCCTCCCGGGAGGTCCTGGTGAAATCGATCCGTGCTTCGCCCTTCTCGATCTTGTGGGCATAGGTCACGCCTTCCGCAGGCTGCGGCATACAGTCAATCTTTACGTACGTCAGTGTTTCAGCCATCAGCTTGGAACCAAGCACAGCGAGTTCGCGGTGCAAGGATTGCGCTGTCATTTCCGGCGTGATGGTGAGCTTGGCCACCTTGCAGGTGGGGCCGGTGTCGAGCCCTTCCTCCATGCGCATGATGGTGACGCCCGTTTCCCGGTCTCCCGCCATGATGGCGCGCTGGATTGGAGCAGCGCCCCGCCAGCGCGGCAGTAACGAGGCGTGAACATTGAAGCAGCCGAGGCGAGGGGCGGCGAGAATGGCTTTCGGCAGCAACAGCCCGTAAGCTACGACCACCGCAGCATCGACCTTAAGCTCCGCAAAACGCCGCTGCTCACTCTCTGACTGCAGTGAAGCGGGCGAGCGAACTTCAATGTCCTGCGTGTCAGCGAAAGCATGAACTGGCGATGGCCGCGTTTCCATACCCCTTCCAGCGGGGCGCGGCGGTTGCGAATAGACGCAAGCGATTTCATGTCCCGCCGCCAGCAAGGCCTTCAACGTTTCTACCGCGAAGTCCGGTGTTCCCATGAACACAAGGCGCATAAAGCTAAAGCTTTCCCAGCTTCTGGGCCTTGGCGAATTTCTTCACCACACGGTCGCGTTTCAGCTTGGTGATGTAGTCGATGAACAGCACTCCGTTCAAATGATCAATCTCGTGCTGCAGGCAGGTGGCAAGAACCCCCGTCGCATGAAGTTCTAAGGGCTCGCCCTCGCGCCCAAGATAGCGCACTTTGATCTCCGAGGCTCTCGTCACCATTTCGTAATACTCGGGGATCGACAGGCAGCCTTCCTCGTAGTCGCTCTGGGCTTCGCTCGACCAGAGGATTTCAGGATTTGCGATGAACAGCGGCTGCTGGGGCTCGCCTTCCTTGGCAAGATCGGCGACGAGAAGCCGTTTGGGCACGCCGATTTGGACTGCGGCGAGGCCGATGCCGGGCGCTGCGTACATGGTTTCCAGCATGTCGTCCCACAGTTCGCGCGTATCGGCGTCGACATGGGCTATGGGCTCGGAGATCTGGCGCAGCAGCGGGTCGGGCAGGGTGACAATGTCGCGGATGGCCATGGCGGGTCAGATAGGCGAGTGCGCAGGAGGGGTCAATCGGCCCAGATTATGTGCTACGATGACCGGTTTTCAAACATAAGGAGGCGTTTCATGGCCAGATATATCGAACTGCTGAGTTGGACCGGCGAGGGTGTCAAGAACGTCAAAGACAGTCCCAAACGGCTCGACGCCGCCCGCGAGTTGGCGAAGAAAATGGGTTGCGAGGTCCGCGACATGTACATGACCATGGGCCAATGGGACATGGTGGTGATCGTGGAAGCGCCCAACGACGAAGCGATCGCCAAGTTCAATCTGACGCTAGCCATGGGCGGCAATGTCCGCACCACGACGCTCAAGGCCTTCTCCGAGGATGCCTATCGCAAGATTGTAGGCGGGCTGTAAGCCTTGCCTTTTTGGCCTGAAACACCGATATAGCGGCCGGGAGGTTGGCGGCGGACGTGCCGCTCGCCAACCGGGTCAGGTCCGGAAGGAAGCAGCCCCAACGAGACCGGAACGGGTTGCCCGTCCAGCCTCCCACCTCTATCACTGCCCAGGCTCCGCCATGACTGATCTTTCAAGCGGCATGAACGCCTCGGGCTATCGCGTTCTTGCCCGCAAATACCGCCCGCGCATTTTTCCTGACCTGATCGGCCAGGATGCGATGGTGCGCACCCTCACCAACGCGCTCTCAACCGGCCGCATTGCCCAGGCCTATATGCTCACCGGCGTGCGCGGTGTGGGCAAGACGACGACAGCGCGCCTGATCGCACGCGCCATCAATTATCCGGGCGGTCCAACCACCGATATGCCGGAGGTGACGCCTCAGTGCGAAGCCATCCTCGAATCGCGTCACATGGATGTGATCGAAATGGATGCCGCCTCCAACACCGGCGTCGACAACATGCGCGAGATCATTGAGAGCGTGCGCTATGCGCCGGTGGCGCTTCGTTACAAGGTCTATATCATCGACGAAGTCCACATGCTGTCGAAGAGCGCGTTCAACGCGCTGCTTAAGACCCTGGAAGAGCCGCCGCCGCATGTGAAGTTCATCTTCGCCACCACCGAAATCAACAAGGTTCCCGTCACCATCCTGTCGCGCTGCCAGCGCTTCGATTTGAAGCGGCTTGATGCGGCAACGCTCGTTGCCCACTATGCCGCCATCGCTGCGAAGGAGAATGTGACGGCTGATCCCGACGCGCTCGCCATGATCGCTCGCGCCGCTGAAGGTTCGGTTCGCGACGGGCTGTCCCTTCTCGATCAGGCCATCGCCTATGGCGGCGATGCGGTGAAGGCCTCCGATGTAGCGTCCATGCTTGGACTTATGGACCGCGCCCGCATCATCGATCTGTTCGAGGCGATGATGACAGGGGACACGGCTAGCGCCATCCGCGAGATCGAAGCGCAATATGAAGTGGGTGGCGATCCCAAGACCATTCTCAATGATATTGCGGACTATGTGCATTGGGTGACGAGACTCAAGGTGGTGAAGGAACAGGCCCTCTCCGACCCCTCGCGCACCGAAACGGAGAAAACCCGCGGCGGCGATCACGCGGCGAAAATCGGCATGGTCCACCTCACCCGCGCCTGGTCCATGTTGCTGAAGGGCATCCACGAGGTGGACCTGCACGCCAACCCGTTGCTGGCGGCGGAGATGGTGCTGATCCGCCTCGCCTATGCCGCCGATCTTCCGGGGGCCGATGAGTTGGCCAAAATCGCAAAGCAGGAGCCTGCTTCTGCCGAACGCACCTTGCCGATCTCACCTCCCCAAAACCTTCGCCGTGATCAAACGGAAACGAATGGCGCGCTCGCGGTGAAATCGGTGCCTATTGGGCCGGAGCCCCCACCGCCGGCCGGCGAAACGCGCGCCTTTACGAGCTTCAATGATATCCTGGCGCTTGCCGCCGAAAAACGCGACATCAAGCTCAAGAGCGATCTGGAACGGCTGGTGCGGCCCATTCGCATCAGTCCCGGACAATTGGAATTGGCCCTTGAAGCCTCCGCGCCGCCGGGGCTCGCCAATGAAATTTCCCGCAAACTCGAGGCCTGGACGGGCCTTCGCTGGATGGTTCTGGTGGCCAAGGATGGCGGCGCCAAGCCCGTTGCCGCCCAAGTCAAGGAAAGCCGCGACAGCGCCTTCCGATCCGCGCGCGAACACCCCGATGTGCAAGCCGTTCTCAAGCGCTTTCCCGGTGCTGAGATTGTCGACGTTCGCGAACCTGAAATTCCCACGAGTGAGTCTGATGAAGAATCTCGGTGATATGATGAAGCAGGTCCAGGCCATGCAATCGCGCATGGCGGATATGCAGGCGAAACTCGAGCAGATGGCGGTCACCGGCCAGTCCGGCGGCGGGCTTGTCAAGGTAACGCTCAACGGCAAGGGCGCGCTCACGGGTCTTGCCATCGATGCGTCGCTGTTGAAGCCCGAGGAGAAAGAGATCGTCGAAGACCTGATCGTCGCCGCCCATAGCGATGCCAAGGCCAAGGTCGAGGCCATGATGGCGGAGGAAATGAAATCCGTAACCGGCGGCCTTCCCCTGCCGCCGGGATTAAAGCTGCCGTTCTGATGGCGCGGTCGCCCGTTATCTCCTCTCCCATAGGGAGAGGAAGGGGCCCAAGCGAAGCTTGGGAAGGTGAGGGGATACGGTGCAAGACGATTGAGACCGTGTCCCCTCATCCTCCCATCGCTGACGCGATGGGCCCCTCCTTCTCCCCAAGGGAGAAGGGAAGCCGATGAAACGCACCACCGGGCCGGAGATCGAACGGCTCATCCAGCTTTTTGCCAAGCTGCCGGGATTGGGCCCGCGGTCGGCGAGGCGGGCGGTACTGAACCTCATCAAGAACCGCGAGAAGCTGCTGGTGCCCCTGGCCAGCGCTATTGCGGAGGCCCGCGACAAGGTGACGGTGTGCTCGGAGTGCGGCAATGTCGATACGGTAGACCCTTGCACGCTGTGCGCCGATCCGCGCCGGGACCGCTCCATTATTTGCGTTGTCGAAGAGGTGGGCGACCTCTGGGCGCTCGAGCGCGCCGGCGCCTGGTCCGGCCTTTACCATGTGCTGGGCGGCAGGCTGTCGGCCATCGAAGGTGTCAGGCCCGAGGATCTTTCGATCGCCCAACTAATCGACCGGGCGGCCCATGAAAATGCCCGCGAGGTGGTGCTGGCGGTTAACGCCACGGTCGAGGGTCAGACCACGGCGCACTACATCATCGAACGCCTCAAGGGCCTGAATATTGCCACCTCGCGGCTGGCCCATGGCGTGCCCGTCGGCGGTGAACTCGATTATCTCGATGAGGGCACGCTGACCCAGGCCATGCGCGCCAGGCGGCCCTTCTAATTTACCATTCGTTTACTGTAGCTGTAGGGCCGGCCCGCCATGGCGGGCCCGGCCCGGCGATTGCTCCTGTTCCATCGACAGTTCGAATCATGTTCCGCGATGGGACAAGGGAGCAAAAAGAATGATCCTCCGTAAAAAGTTCGCCTCGGCCCTCGGGCGGTTCGCGGTCAACGAAACCGGCACAATGGCGATTGTCTTTGCGCTTTCCACCCTGCCGATGCTGCTCGCCGCGGGCGCCGCCATCGATGTCGTGCGCTATTCATCCGCACAGACCGCCCTTCAGGCAGCCCTCGATGCCGGAGCGCTGGCCGCCGCCGCGTCCACCAATCTGTCCACCCCGGCTCGCATCGCCATGGGAGAGTCGAACTTCGATATAAACCTTGCCAGCGCCTCGCTCGGCGGCGTCAGCGTCAGCCGTTCCTTTGACCTCGCCGGTGGCAAGGTTACCGGCTCGGCGTCCTTCGATCTTCCGGTGAGCCTCATGCAGCTTGCGGGATTCACCACGATGCCGGTCGAGGCGGAAACCGAAATCAACATCCCCGGGAACAAAAAAGCGGAGATCGCACTGGTTCTCGACTACTCGGGTTCGATGACGGAAGTTTTGAGCGGCCAAGTGAAATATGTTGCCATGCGGAATGCCGCCAAAAATTTGGTGAATGAACTGGCTGGCAGCAATCCAACGAAAGTGAAGTTTGGCCTGGTGCCCTTCTCGCACCATGTCTGGGTCACTCTTCCGAAGGAACATGTAAAGGGCGAGACCGGCGCCGGCATGTGGACCGGCTGCACCCAGGACCGCAGATCCCCCCATAATGTCACCGACGAAACCCCCACCTCCGCTGCCCCCACGCAATGGGGCCAGCCGATTGCAGATGAGCATAAAGATTACAGTTGCGGTCCCTATGTGCCGAACAAGTTGATAGTCAAGCCGCTGACCGATGATTTCGCCGCGATCAACAGCCAGCTTGATGCCATGGTTCCCTATGCCTGGACGCATATCGCGCTCGGTGCGGAATTCGGTTACCATTTGCTTTCGCCCAATGCGCCCTTCGACGAGGGTGCGAGCTATTCCGATACGACGACCCAGAAGATCATGGTGCTGCTCACCGACGGCAAGCAGACGGAGCCCGCCTTTGGTCCCGGCCCCCGCGACGTAGCCCAGGGTGAAGAGAATCTCAAAACGATTTGCGAGAAAGCCAAGGCCTCGGGCATCACGGTGATGAGCATCGCCTACAACATCGATGATGCCGCCACTGTCGACCGGCTCCGCAACTGCACCACCGATCCCGCCAAGGATTTCTTCAGCGTGGAAGAGGGCGAGAACATCGCCAAAGCCTTCGACGCGATCAAGCAGCAGATCACCGCGCAGATCAGGATCGGGAAGTAATCCATCTTCTCTCCATCACCGGCCTTGAGCCGGTGATCCAGACTGGATGGCAGGGTCAAGCCCTGCCATGGAGAGATACAGAAGTCATCCCCGCTCAACCAGTCGAGGCTTCGATTCAACCGCTACGAGGCGCGGAGTTTCGTCCAAATCCATGCTCTCGATGCGTAACCCCCGCTTGGCGATCTTGTCGGCGGAGACATTAAGTTTGTCGAGATCGGCGTTGGCGGCGCCGAAATGCTTTTGCAAATCCCCGACGCGTTCCTGCAGGCGCCCCACGTCTTCCAGCAGCCGCGTCACCTCAAGCTGGATGAGCCCCGCCTGCTCGCGCATCGCCACATCCTTGAAAATCGCCTGCATGGTCTGGATGAGCAACATGAGCACATTAGGCGAGGCGATGATAACGCGGGCCCGATGCGCCTTCTGAATCACATCCTCGAAATGCTCGTAGAGGTCGGCATAGATCGACTCCGACGGCACGAACATGATGGCCGTCTCATGGGTTTCCCCGGCGATCAGATATTTCTCGGAAATATCCTTAACATGCCTGAGCACGTCGGAGCGGAGGCGCGCCTGCGCCGTTTTCACCTCGCCATCCCCCCGCGCCAGCTTCAGCGCATTGAAGGCTTCCAGAGGAAATTTCGCATCGATCACCAGGCGAAGCTCCGAATCGGGGAGCTTGATCAGGCAATCGGGCCGCGTGGCGTTGGAAAGCGATGGCTGGAAGGCATAAGCGCCGCCGTGGAGTCCATCGCGGATGATCGCCTCCATGCGGCCTTGGCCATAGGCGCCTCGCGTTTGCTTGTTGGCGAGAATATCCTTGAGGCTCACCATTTCGCTGGAGAGCGCACTCAGATTTTTCTGGGCCGCATCGATGACGGCCAGGCGCTCATAAAGTTTCGTCAGCGATTGACCGGTGCGCTCGGCCTGATCATGAAGCCCAAGGCCCAGCCGCTGACTCACCTGGTCAAGACGTGTTTCAACGGTTCGCGCAAGGTGGGCTTGCGAGCCCTGCGCCTGCTCGGCGAAGCCGCGCAAATGTCCGGTTATTTCGGCCAGTCTGTATTGCAGCTCAGAAGCGCGGCGCGTTTGAGCCCGCCAGGCGGAGATGGCCGCAACCATCGACAGCAGGACCACCAGCGCACCGCCGGCCACCACCAGATGGAGGAGAGTGAACGGCGTCTGTCCGATACGGATGATGATTTGATCGAGAGGCATGGGCCAGCGAGATTAAACTGATTCGCTCGCCAAAAAAGCGTGGCCCGTCCATGCTCACGAGGAACACGAACGGGCCCTTGACCCGCACGACTCGGGACGGCGACAGGAGCCGCTTAGGCCAACCTATTCACAACGCGAGGACAAATGGAGAGATAGTTTCCCACCCTGGCACTGGTCCGGCTCGTTGGCCGGGGCGATCCCCCGCTGAGATCGAGAGGGAGACTGATCCGCGAACGTGGCCTCAACACGGACAGAGTGAGGCAATTTAGCGGCAGAGTCCGCCTTCAACATATTTCGGCGAGCCGCTATACGTTCTGGAAGAAATGCAACCTGAGGAAGAACAATGTGGCAAGAATTCCGTACCTTCGCTCTTAAGGGTAACGCCTTCGATCTGGCGATCGGCGTAATCATCGGAGTTGCCTTCGGCAAGATCGTAGACGGCATTGTCACGCTTATGATCATGCCGATCTTCGGCGCCATCACGGGCGGCCTCAACTTGGATAATTATTTCCTGCCGCTGTCAACCGCGGTCACCGCCACCACCTTCGCGGATGCACAGAAGCAGGGCGCGGTGCTGGGCTACGGCGCCTTCATCACCATCATCATCAATTTTCTCATCATCGCCTTCGTCCTGTTTCAGCTCGTCAAGATATCGAATCGCATGAAGAGAAAAGAGCCATCGCCTCCGCCTCCCGCCGCGACCACCACCGAGGTGCTGCTCGCTGAAATTCGCGACGCGCTGAAGAAGCGGCGTTAATCACCGGAGCTTTCGAATCGATGGTTGCCGGCGAAGGCGGATTTGAGCTCATCGGGACCAAGCTCGCTGATGAAATCATGTCCCGTCAAAATTTCCGAATAATAGGGGCTAAGCTGCAAGCGACGCTGTTGTGATTCCTTGACGTTGAGCGCGTAGTAGCCGACTTGGTGATAGTACGTTACCCGTGCGCGTATTTCAGCTTGAATTTTCTGATAGCCAAAGCCCTCGAATATCTCTGTCAGTAGCTGGATACGATCGGCATCGATTTCCAGGAGCAGTCTTGCCGCCTGTGGTGATCGCTGCGCCCATTCGCGCACCGCGCGGTCGTAGCGGGGATCGAATTCGTTCTCGAGGACCCAGACGCCCACGAAAGCAAGATAGCGGTTCCGGGGATCGGGCCTTGCTCCTTCAACGGCGCGGTGAAACGAGCTGGTGTTGGCCTCGCGCCAGTTGTCCAGGAGCGCCTCGTGAAGTGCCTCGCGATTGGAGAAATGCCAATAAAAACTGCCCGGAGTGACCTTGAGAAGTCTCGCCAACGGCTCGACCTTGACGTTCGCGATGCCATGCCTGATGAGCGTTTTCCGCGCCGCCATTATCCAATCTTGCCGGGTGAGCGCTTTGCTCCGCTTGCGGCCAGCCGGCGCCATGGCGTTCTCCATAAGAAAATCTTGACAGGCAAATAACATCGGCTAGGGTTATAAACAACCATAGGGTTCCCTATGGGTTAAGCCGTCGCAGAACGGCTCGAAAATATCAATTGGGAGGTAATAAAATGAAATCACTCAAACTGTTGTGCCATGCGTCGGTAATGGCGCTCCTGGCCATTGCCTTCAGCACGAGCTCTCAAGCGCAAGGAACTTGCGAGGGCGCGGAACTGATCAAGCCCGGCAAGCTCGTCGTCGCCTACAATGGCGACATGCCGGGCACCGGCACCAAGGACGGCAAGCTCATCGGCATCGACGGTTCGATGATGAACTGGGTGGCCGAGCGCTTGGGCCTTGAAGTCGAGCCCGCAC
>JBGTNZ010000118.1:0-4253 GCA_041742805.1 Aestuariivirga sp. | reverse complement strand
CTTGAGCGCGAAGGGTTGATGAACCGCAAGGGTTTTCCCGAGAGCTACGACTTGCCGGCGATCCTCCGCTTTCTCTCGGACATCAAGGCGGGAAGACCCGATGTCACCGCGCCGCTATACTCGCACCTCACCTATGACGTTCTGAAGAACGAGCGCGTCACCATCGATCAGCCGGACATCCTTATCGTGGAAGGCCTCAACGTGTTGCAGACGGGGCGGCCGCCCCGCGATGGCCGTGGCATTCCCAATGTTTCCGACTTCTTCGACTTCTCGATCTATATTGACGCCGAGATCGACGATCTGGCGCAATGGTATATCGCCCGCTTTTTCTCGCTCCGCGACGGCGCGTTTCGCGATCCCCAATCCTATTTCCACCGCTACGCCGGCCTGTGCGACAAGGAGACGTGCGAAACAGCAGCGCGCATTTGGGAGACCATCAATCTGGTCAACCTCCGGGAAAACCTTCTGCCGACGCGCCCGCGTGCCGATCTCGTTCTGCGCAAGGGCGCTGACCATTTTGTCCGCAGCGTATTCTTACGGAAGCTATAACAATAACGCCGTTCTGGCGTGGTTGGCGAGGTTCACTTCGGGTCTTGCGCCGATGTGGGAAATAACTTCAGCCGCTGCAAGCGCGCCAAGTTTGGCGCAATGGCCGAGTGGCTTTCCAGCGGTGAAGCCGAACAGGAAACCTGAAGCGAACAGATCGCCGGCGCCGGTGACGTCGACCACCTTGCTCACGGGATAGGCAGGCACAGCGTGTACTTCCTCGCCTCTGATCACGACGCAGCCCGCCTCTGATCGAGTGAGCACGGCGATTCCGCAATCCTTGCGGATCGCCTGCAGGGCGCCATCGAAATTCTGTGTCCGGTAGAGAGATTTGATCTCGGCTTCATTGGCGAAAACAATATCGATGCCATTGCGGATGAGATCGAGAAAGCTATCGCGGTGTCGCTCGACGCAAAATGAATCGGAGAGGGTGATTGAGGTCAGCCGCTCTTGCGCGTGGGCGATTTTCGCCGCGAGCTTGAAGGCTTCCTTCGCCTCCGGCCGGTCCCACAGATAGCCCTCCATGTAGGTAATCTTGGCGTTTGCCACGATCTCCACCTCGATGTCGGCGGTGGTCAGATTCACGCAGGCTCCGAGATAAGTGTTCATGGTTCGCTCGCCATCGGGCGTGACCAGTATGAAAGATCGCGCCGTGGCGGGTCCCTTTTTTGCTGATTCCGAATCGAAGTTCACGCCCTGCGCCCGCAAATCGTGGCGGAAAATCTCGCCCAGCTGATCGTCCTTCACCTTGCCGAAAAAAGCCGCTGCTCCACCGAAGGAAGCCACACCCGCCGCCGTATTGCTGGCCGAACCGCCGGAAATCTCCATGGCCTGCCCCATCCGGGAATAGAGGAAATCGGCGCGGGCCTCATCGATGAGGTTCATCGAACCCTTCACCAGGCCGTGATCCTCGACGAAACTGTTCTCGACCCTGGCGATCACATCGACAATGGCATTGCCGATGCAGAGAACGTCGAAAGAAGGTTCCGTCATGCGAGCCTGCCTAGCCCATGCCCCTTGCGCTCACAAGCGCCGCCGATTAGCACCGAACGATGCTCAGCGCCGCGTTCAAGGCCTTCGGCGACGTCCTGTCGCCCGATTTCCGTTCCGTGCTCTTCAAGGCTATCGGGCTTACCATCGCCCTGTTCATCGCGGTGCTTGTCACCGTCGAAATCGTCATCTCCACGCTGACGCTGCTGCCCTGGCCCTGGGCTGAAACCCTGCTGGCGGTGGGCACCGGGCGTGCGCTGTTTGTTGCCTTTTTCTTCCTTATGGCCCCGGTTACGGCGATTTTTGCCGGATTTTTTCTCGACGATATCGCGGCCAGAGTTGAGCATCGCCATTATCCTCGAGACGTTCCAGGGCAGCCCCTGGGCACGGCCAAAGCGGTTGTGACGGCGTTGCAATTCGCGGCCATTGTGCTCGCGGTCAACCTCGCCATCCTGCCCGCCGTCTTCTTCGCTTTCGGCGCGGTCGTGCTGGTGATCGCCAACGCCTATTTGATCAGCCGCGAATATTTCGAGATGATCGCCATGCGCCACATGCCGGTGGCCGAAGCCCGCGAGCTTCGCAAGGCGAACACGCCGGCGGTCCTCGCGGCGGGGTTTGTCCCGGCCCTCATGGCGCTGGTGCCTTTCGTCAATCTTGTTGTGCCGCTGTTCGCCACGGCCTATTTTGTACACATCTTCAAGAAGGTGGCGGCGTCTTCGGGCGGAAGCGGCAGATATCCCTGATCAGGCAGCGCCAGCACTCAGGCTTCCGCGCCTTGCACACATAGCGCCCGTGCAGGATGAGCCAGTGATGGGCATGGTGCTTGTATTTGGCCGGCACCACTTTCAACAATTTCAGCTCAACCTTGAGCGGGACCTCGCCGGGCGCCAAGCCAGTGCGATTTCCCACCCGGAAGACATGCGTGTCGACCGCGATGGTGGGCTCTCCGAAGGCGTTGTTGAGCACCACATTTGCCGTCTTGCGGCCCACGCCAGGCAGCGTCTCCAGCGCTTCGCGCGAGCCCGGCACTTTTCCGCCGTGGTCATCGAGCAAGGCCTGCGACAGGCCGATCACATTCTTGGCCTTGGCACGATAGAGGCCGATCGTCTTGATCAGGTTGCGGAGCTTGCCCTCGCCCAGCGCCAACATCTTTTTTGGCGTATCCGCGATTTTGAAAAGTTCCGGCGTTGCCCGGTTGACGCCCGCATCCGTCGCCTGTGCTGAAAGCACAACGGCTACAAGGAAGGTGAAGACATTGACCGATTGAAGCTCGCCCTTTGGTTCGGGCTCAGCCGCCTGGAACCGCCGGAATATTTCTTCCACTTCCTCGGGAGCAAAGCGAGTTGATCTGGCCATGCTGAGTTGGGTAGAACGGGATCATGGAGGAAGGCAACGGCAAAATCTGGGCGGTGACGCTGACCCCCCACTGCTCCCTGGGCCGGGGCGGTTTCCTCGCCATCATGCTAGTCATCGCCGCTGTCAATTTTTCGATCGGGCTTTTCTTTTATCTGCTGGGTGCCTGGCCCGTCGCCGGTTTTGCAGGCCTCGACGTGATCTTGATATGGTGGGCTTTCCGGGCCAATTTTGCCGCTGCCCGCCGCTCCGAACGAATTGAAATAACGCCCCATGAATTGGTTCTGGAACGGAAAGCTTATGGACGCGAGAGCCAGGCCATCCGCTTCCTCCGGCGCTGGCTTTGGGTTGAGCTGGATGTGGACCGCGAGCGCGATTTGATCGGTGGCCTCTACTTGCGCTCCCATGGCCCGCGCACCGAAATCGGCAAATTCCTTGCTCCTCACGAGCGGAAGGAGCTGGCAACCGTGCTGAGGTCGGCGCTGGCGAGGCCAGATATTCTAAACTAGCCGCTAAGCATTTCCACCGAGACGGGCCGCGAGTCACCTCCCAGCTGGTAGACCACCGGGACGCCGGTATGGAGTTCGCGTTTTAATATTTCCTCGGGCGACAGACCCTCGATCGCCATGATCAAAGCACGGAGTGAATTGCCGTGGGCCGGCACCAGCACGCGTTTACCCCTGAGGACATCGGGCAAAATCATTTTCAGATAATAAGGCAACGCGCGGGCTAGCGTATCCTTCAGGCTTTCACCGCCGGGCGGCGGCACGTCATAGGAGCGCCGCCACAGGAGAACTTGCTCCTCACCCCATTTCGCGCGGGCATCGTCCTTGTTCAGGCCCGTCAGCTCGCCATAGTCGCGTTCGTTGAGGGCCTGATCCCTGACGGTTTCAAGCCCGGTTTGGCCGAGCTCTTCAAGCATCAGCGCCAGCGTGTGTTCGGCGCGGACGAGGATGCTGGTATAGGCAATGTCAAAGGTGAAGCCCTTGGCCTTTAGCATCTTTCCGGCGGCGCGGGCCTCGGCGATACCTTTCTCCGTAAGGTCGGGATCTTTCCAGCCAGTAAAAAGATTTTTCAGATTCCATTCACTCTGTCCATGGCGGATGAGGACCAGCAACCTTTCCATCCTATTCCAACCCCAGCACATCAGCCATCGAATACAGGCCGGGCTTACGATCCTTGGCCCACAGCGCCGCACGCACCGCGCCACGTGCGAAAATATCCCGGCTTTCCGCCCGGTGGCTGAGTTCGATCCGTTCGGCTGGCCCTGCGAACATCACCGTGTGCTCGCCCACCACGGAACCGCCGCGCAACGCGGCGAACCCAATGTCGCCTGACTTGCGCGCGCCCGTGTGGCCGTCGCG